>DATKFK010000201.1:0-10686 GCA_035544375.1 Thermoanaerobaculia bacterium | reverse complement strand
CACCACGCTGTATGTGAGGATCTGGCGTACCAGCCGGCCGCGCGTGGCGCCCAGCGCGACGCGCATCGCCACCTCGGTGTTCTGCTTGAGCCCCTGGGCGAGCAGCAGGTTCGAGATGTTGACGCAGGCGATCAGCAGCACGAAGGCCGAGGCCGCGACCAGCAGGTACAGCAGCTTGTCCAGCTCGCCCACCAGCTCGTGGCGCATCGGGCTCAGGTCCGCCGACCGGGGCGCGCTCGGCCGCGGGTTCTCCTCGCGCAGCCGCCTGGCGAGGTCGTTCATCTGCTGGCGCGCCTGCGCGAGCGTCACCCCAGGCTTGAGGCGGGCCGGCGCGTAGTACTCCTGGTCGTTGCTGGGGTCCTCGTGGTAGGCGAGCGGCACCCACATGTCGGCCTCGTAGGGATGGTGCAGCCCGCGCTGCATCACGGCGATCACGGTGTGGCGCTGGCCGTTGAGCATCACCGTCTGGCCGAGGATGCGGGGGTCGCCGCCGAAATGGGTCCGCCAGGTGTCGTAGCCCAGGATCACCACCCGGTTGCCGCCCGGGCGGTCCTCGTCGGCGGCGAAGTTGCGTCCCAGGATCGGCTTGATGCCGAGCAACGGGAAGAAGTTGGCGCTGACCTGGGCGGCCGAGAAGCGCTCCGGCTCGCCGCTGCCGGTGAGCGTCAGGTTGATGTCGGTGGCCGCCGCGATGTCGGTGAACACCCGCTGGTTGGCGCGCCACCGGCCGTAGTCGGCCGCGGTCAGGCTGCGCAGGTCGTCCGACTTGCCGGCCGGTGCCAGGTTCTCCCGCACCCGGACCACGCGGTCGATGTCCTGGATCGCCAGGGGGCGCAGCAGGAAGGCGTTGAGGACGCTGAACGTGGCGGTGTTGGCGCCGATGGTCAAGCCCAACGAGAGCACGACCGCGGTGGTCAACCCGAGGTTGCGCCGCATCATGTGCTGGCTCCAGCGCAGGTCCTGCCGTAACGATGCCGTAAAGCTCATCTGTCGGTCTCCTTCAGGAAGCCCTGCCGGCGGCGGCGGCTTCCGAGATTGGCGCGAGGCGCGGGGTCCGCCCGCCGCGCCCCAGGATCATTGCCAGCCGGTCCTCGGCGATCCCTCTCTCGGCGAGGAAGGCGCCGAGGTTCCTCTGCGTCTCGCCGGGGGTGATGCGCAGCCTGGTCAGCTCGGCCTCGAGCTCGCGGAGCAGCTGCCGGTAGCGCGGCGGCGGCGCTCCGTCCAGGGTCGAGAGCATGACGTAGTCGGCTTGCAGGAGCAGCGGATAGAAGCGTCCGCCGATGCTCGGGTCGGTTTCCTTGTAGGCCTTGTAGGTCGCCACGCCGTTGACGTGGATGATCTCGTCGGAGAAGTTCGAGGCCGAGCCGGTGCCGTCGCGCACCAGCTCGCGCACGTGATGCAGCTCGTAGCCGAGGGCGTTCGCCACCATCTGGAAGAGCACCAGGATCTGGAAGTAGCCGCCGCGCTGCGGATACTGCGGCAGGCCGGAGGCGTCGGGCGGCAGCGCCCGGGAGAGCAGCTCGACGTGGCGGCGCGTCGGCACCCTGCTGTACAGCCGGCGGCCGGTGATCGTCCGCCCCACCGAGCCGCCCTGGTAGTGGTAGGCGAGCGGCGACACCTCGATGCCCTGCGCGCGCAGGGCGCGGATCACCGCAAAGTTGAGGAACACGAAGGCGGAGTGCAGCGCCACGGAGCCGCCGGCCCCGGGGTGGGACCAGATGCAGTTGGCCACCACGTCATCGGCGAGCTGCGCCATCTCGGCGAACAGCCGCGGATTGAGCACGAAGCAGTCGACGTGCAGCCAGCCGAAGTTGTGCTCCGCCATGCGGAAGGCGAAGTCCAGGACGGTGTTGTCGTCGACCCGCGAGCGGACGTGATGGAAGGGCCAGCGGTAGCGGGCGCGGATCCAGGCGATCTCGTCGGCGGACAGGTCCGACCCGACGAGCACCAGGTTGACCGACGCGGGGACGAAGCGCAGCGCGCGGTCGAGCCAGTGCAGCAGGCCGGTGGTGAAGAACATGTACACGATGTCTTCGCGGTGCGGCAGGCGGCGGTAGAACTCCGCGAACTCGCGCCGGTCCCGGCTTTCGGCGAGCGAGCTGGCAGCCTGGCGCCAGGCGCCGCGGGCGCGGCAGAGGTCGAGACGAAAGCGGGCAGCGGCAGTCATTTCCATGCTCTTTCAGGTATTTGAGTATAGAGGGCGGGGGCTAGATCGGCCAGCATCGCCTGGCGCAGCTCGGCGACGTCGTGCACCGGGCCGTCGAACACCACCCGCCCCTCGGCGAACCGCACGATGCGGTCCGCCACGTCGAAGTAGCGGTCGTCGTGGCTGATCACCAGAACCGTCTTGCCGGCCGCCTTCAGCTGCGGCAGCAGCCGGCGGTAGAAGACCTCCTTGAAATAGGGGTCCTGGTCGGCCGCCCACTCGTCGAACAGGTAGAGCGGGCGGTCCTCCAGGTAGGCGGCGAGCAGGGCCAGGCGCTTGCGCTGGCCCTGCGACAGGGCGGTGGTCGAGAGCCGCCCGGCGGCGACGTCCACCTTGTGCTCGAGCTGCAGCTCGCGCAGGTAGCGCCGCGACTCGTCGTCGAGGTCGCGGCCGCGGGCGCCGAGCAGATCGGCGAAGAGATGGAAGTCCGAGAAGACGGCGGCGAAGTGCTGCCGGTAGCGGTCGAGCCCGGCGCGGTCGACGCGCTCGCCGTCGAAGCGGATCTCGCCATGCTCGGGCTCGTACAGGCCGGTGAGCAGCTTGGCGAAACTGGTCTTGCCGCTGCCGTTGCCGCCGATGAGGAAGACCAGCTCGCCGGGCTCGAGCACGAGGTCGATCGGTCCCAGCACGAAGTCGGCCTCGCCGGCCTCGCGGCGGAAGGTGAAGGTGGCGCCGGCGAGCTCGAGGCGCCGCCAGGCCGCGGCGGTCGAGCGGGGCCCGGCGCCCATGCCTTCCGGCTCGGCGTCCTGGCGCAGCTCGAGGCCCAGGCGCTCGAGCTTGCGCAGCGCGACGCCGCCGCGGCCGAGCACGGCGAACGAGCTCACCACCAGCTGCAGAGGCCCGCGCGCGAAGAGCAGCACCAGGGCGTATCCGACCAGCGTCTCGCGCGGCAGCCGCCCGAGCAGCGGCGCGGCGAAGATGACGGCGCCGACCGCGGCCATGAAGAACGTCCAGGCGCCGGACACGGCGGTGGCGAGGGTGAGGTTGGCGCGGGTGAACAGCCGGCGCAGCTTGCCGGCGGTGTCCGTCAGCTGGACGAAGAACAGGTCGCGGCGGTCGCGGTTGAGCTTCAGCTCCTTGGCGCCGGCGGTCAGGCCGGTGAAATGCTCGTACAGCGTGTCCGACTCCTCGCGCGCCTGCCGGTAGCGCTCGAACGCGGCGGCGATCGGGAAGCGATAGGCGAGCAGCACCGGCACGAAGAGCAGCAGGAAGAGGCCGAGCAGCAGCGGCGACAGCCAGCCCAGGTAGACCAGCCCGCCCACGAACAGCGCGCCGTTGCTGGCCACCTCCGGCACCACGATCAGCGACTCGGTGATGGCGCTGGTGTCGTCGGTCAGCGCCACCAGGAGCTTCCCGGGGCCGAGCTGCTCGAGCCGCGGCAGCGGCGTGGCGAGGATGCCGCCCGCCAGGCGCAGGCGCAGGTCGAAGACCATGTCCTGCCCCAGCTTGACCAGCAGGTACTGGGAAACCATGCGGGTGGCGGGGGCGAGCAGCAGCAGGGCGGCGAAGGCGGCGATCAGCAGCAGGCGCCCGCGCGGGTCGTCACGGTAGATGGCGGCGTTGATGATGGCGATCTGGGCGGCGGCGGCGGCGCCGCTCGCCAGGCCGGCCAGCATCGCCAGGCTCACCAGGCCGCGGGCCTGGCGGTAGACGAAGACGAGCAGCGTGCCGATGGCGCTCAAGCGGCGGGCCCTCCCGCGGTGGCGGCACCGGCGGTGCCCGCGGCAACAGTAGAGCTCGCGGCAACGGCGGCGCCCGCGGCATCGGAAGTGCCCGCGGCAGCGGCAGCGTCCGCGGCATCGGAAGTGCCCGCGGCTTCGGCGGTCCCGGCGGCCTCGCCGCCGAATGCCTGGCCGTCGCCGGGCCCGAGGGCGCGGGCGAGGGCCGCCGCCCAGGCGCCGGCGGTGGGCTCGCGCAGCAGCCCGTAGTGGCCGCCCGGCACGCCCTGCACCCGCGCGCCGAGGGCGGCGACGGCGTCCCAGCCGCGCGCCCCCTCTCCGGCCCCATCGGCGCGGTCGGCACCGGGAGCGGCGGCGAGCAGCAGCTCCAGGCCGCCGCCGTAGGGCGCGGGGCGATACCGGGCCGCCGCGGCGGCGTTGGCGCGGAAGCGCTCGAAGAGCCGGCCGACCAGCGGCGCCTCGACGTCGGCCGGCAGGGTTCCCTGGCGGCGGGCCCACTCGCACAGCCGTTCGATCGCGGCGCCGAGATCCTCGCCGGCGGCCGCTCCCCGTTCCAGCTCGGCGGCGGCCGCCGCCGCTGCCTCCGCGGAGAGCCCGGCGAGGTCGCGCGCGAACCAGGCGAGGAGGGCGCCGGGCGCGGCTGGCACCGCCGGCGCCGCCGCGGCCGGGGGCGGGTCGATCAGGACCAAACGCGCCACCTCGCGTCCGGCCAGCAGCAGGCGGCGGGCCATCTCGAAGGCCACCAGCGCCCCCATCGACCAGCCGCCCAGGAGGTACGGACCCGCGGGCAGCGCGGCGGCGAGCTCCGCCAGGTAGCGCTCGGCCATCTCCTCGACCGAGCCCGGCGGGACCTCGGGCGGCGCCTGCAAGCCCCAGAACGGACGGCCGCCGGGGGTGGCGGCGTCGAGCCCGCGGGCGAGCTCGACGTAGCAGAGGACGCTGCCCCCCACCGGATGCACGCAGACGAAGGGGAGCGCGGCGCCGCCCGAGCGGACCTCGACCAGGGCCCTGGCCGGTGGCGCCGGCCGCGGCCCGGCGCCGCGGCGCAGCAACGCCGCCTGGCGCTCGATCGTGCCGTCCGCGAACAGGCTGGCGAGCGGCAGCTCGGCGCCGAGGCGCCGCCGCACGCGCGACACCAGGCGCACCGCCAGCAGCGAGTGGCCGCCGAGCTCGAAGAAGCCGTCGCGCACGCCGATGCGGCGGCCGCTGCCCAGCACCTCCTCCCAGACGCCGAGCAGGGCGAGCTCCAGCTCGTCGCGCGGCGGCAGCGGCGGCGCGCTCCCGGCGAGTGCCGGCGACTCGGCGGCGGCGGGATCGGGCAGCGCCCGGCGGTCCACCTTGCCGCTCGGGGTCAGCGGCAGGGCGGCGAGCAGGACGATGGCGCCCGGCACCATGTAGTCGGGCAGCCGCTCGCCGAGCCCCCGCCGCAGCTCGGCGGCCAGCGTCCCGGCCGCCGCTCCGTCCAGGGTCTCGGGGTCAGGCACCACGTAGGCCACCAGGCGCTGCAGGGGCTGCGGGAGCCGCGCCGCGGCGGCCGGCGCGGGCTCGGCGCCGTCATCCGCGTGGCGGGCATGGCCGGCGTCGGCGGCGGGCTCGCCGCGGGCCACCACCACCGCCTCGCGCACCCCCGGCTGCGCCCTGAGCGCCGCCTCGATCTCTCCCAGCTCGATGCGGAAACCGCGCACCTTGACCTGGTGGTCGAAGCGGCCGAGGAACTGCAGCTCGCCGTCGGCGCGCCAGCGCGCCAGGTCGCCGGTGCGGTAGAGCCGCTCGCCAGGTCGGCCCGACAGGGGGTCGGGCACGAAGCGCTCGGCGGTCAGCTCCGGCCGGCCCAGATAACCGCGCGCCTGCCCCACGCCGCCGAGCAGCAGCTCGCCCGCAACACCCACCGGCGCCGGCTCGCCACAGCGGTCCGCCACGTAGGCGCGGGTGCCGGCCAGCGGGCGGCCGATCGCCGGCTCCCGGGCCGGCGGATTCGCCGCGTCGCCCGGATCGCGCGCGCCGCGCGCCGCCAGGAAGCCGGTCGAATAGGTGGTGTCCTCCGACGGGCCGTAGAGGTTGTAGACCCGCTCGACCGTGCCCAGGGCCGCCAGGCGGTCGACCAGCTCGCCAGGGAGCGGCTCGCCGGCCAGGTTGACCACCCGGACGCTCGGCGGCACCGCTCCCAACCGCACCAGCTCCGCCATCGCCGAGGGCACGGTGTTGAGCAGGGTGACCGGCGGCGAGCCCGCTGCCGCCGGCCCGTTCGGCTCCGGCACGTTCGGCTCCGGCCCGTTCGGCTTCGGCCCGGTCGGCTCCGGCCCGGCCGCCGCCGCCGCTGCCGCCGGTTCGGCCAGCTGCAGCGCGTCGCGCGCCAGGATCACCGTGCCGCCGAGCCCCAGGGTCACGAACAGCTCGAAGACCGAGAGGTCGAAGCAGACCGACGTCGCCGCCAGCACGCCGGCGAGGTCGGCGGGGCGGTACACGGCGCGCGCCCAGGCCACCCGTGCCACCGCGGCGCGGTGCGGGATCGCGACGCCCTTGGGCCGGCCGGTCGACCCGGAGGTGAAGATGACGTAGGCCAGGTTGTCCGGACCGGGCGCCGGTGGTTCACCGCCGAGCCGATCGGCGCCGCCGGCGGGTGCCGGCACCGCGATCGGCGCCTCGTCGAGCGTCAGGACCGCCGCCGCCGGCGCCGCGGGCAGGCGCGCCAGCAGCCCGGTGCGGGTCACCAGCACGGCCGGCCGCGCGTCCGCGAGGACCACCGCCGCCCGCGCCGCCGGCCAGGCGGGGTCGAGCGGCACGTAGGCGCCGCCGGCCGCGAGCACCGCCAGCAGCGTCACGACCAGCGCCGGCTCGCGCTCCAGGCAAACCGCCACCCGCACCTCCGGACCCACTCCCAGCCGCCGCAACCGCGCCGCCAGGCGCTCGACGCGCGCCTGAAGCTCGGCATAGGTGAGCCGGTCGTCCATCGGCGCCGGCACCGCCGCCGCCGGCGCCAGCACGGCCAGCGCCAAGGCGTCAGGACGCAGCGCGGCCTGGCGCGCGAACAGCTGGTGCAGGCAGGGCCCGCCCGCGGCGGCCGCGGCGTCGCAGCGGCCGAGGTCCGCGCCCTCGCCCCACTCGCCCAGCAGCTGCGCCCGCTCCGCCGGCAGCAGCAGCGGCAGCTGCAGCCACGGCCGCTCCGGCTCGGCTGCCGCGGCGGCCAGCAGCGTCTCGTAGTGCCCCAGCAGCCGGCGCGCGGTCGCGGCGTCGAACAGGTCGGCGCGCACCTCGAGCGAGGCGGTGAACCCCGGGCCGCCGTGGACCGCCCCCTGGGTCACCCCGAGCATCAGGTCGAACTTGGCAGCGCCGCTGCCCGGCGCCGGCGAACGCAGGGTCAGTCCCGGCAGCTCGAGCGGCCGCCCCGGCGCGTTTTGCAGCGTGAACAGCGCCTGGAACAGCGGCGTGTAGGCGAGGCTGCGCCGCGGCTCGAGGTCCTCGACCAGGCGCTCGAACGGCACCGCCTGGTGGGCATGCGCCGCGAGCGCCACCTCGAGGCCGCGGCGCGTGAGCGCGAGCGTCCCGGCCTCGGCCGCGAGGCGCGCGCGCAGCACCAGGGTGTTGACGAAGAAGCCGATCAGGCCCTCGGTCTCGACGCGGGTGCGGCCCGCGATCGGCGTGCCGACGGAGACGTCGGCCTGGCCGCCGAGGCGGGCGAGCAGGACCTGGAAGACGGTCAGCAGGGTGACGAACGGGGTCGCGCCGGCCTGCCGCGCCAGCGCCGCGACGGCGGCCGACAGCGCCGGTCCCAGCACCCGCTCGACGGTCGCGCCGCGCGGGTCGCGCAGCGGCGGGCGCGGCCGGTCCGTGGGCAGGTCGATCACCGCCGGCGCGCCGGCCAGCTGGCGCCGCCAGTAGGACAGCTCGCCGGCCAGCCCGGCGCCGCGCAATCGGCGGCGCTGCCACAGGGCGAAGTCGGCATACTGGATCGGCAGCTCGGGGAGCGGCGACGGCCGCCCCGCGGCGTAGGCCCGGTAGAGCGCGCCCAGCTCGCGGGTCAGCACGCCCAGCGACCAGCCGTCGCCGGCGATGTGGTGAAGGGTGGCGAGCAGCAGGTGGTCCCGCTCGCCCAGGCGCAGCAGGCCGGCGCGCAGCAGCGGGCCGCGGGCCAGGTCGAAGGGACGCCGCGCCTCGGCACGCACCAGCCGCCGGGCCTCGGCCTCGCGCGCTTCCGCCGGCACCGCCTCGAGGTCCACCATCCACGGCCCCGGCGCCTGGCCGGCGCCCGGCGCGGCGGCGGCATGGACGCGCTGCCAGGGGGTCTCGTCCCAGACCTCGAAGGTGGTGCGCAGGACCTCGTGGCGGCGAACGATCTCGGCCAGGGCACGCGCCAGCGCCGCCACCGCCAGCGTTCCCTCCAGGCGCAGCGGCACCGGGATGTTGTAGGCGGCGTTGCCGGGCTCGAGCTGGTCGATGAACCACAGCCGCTGCTGCGCGAACGACAGCGGCGGGTGCGGCGGGCGCGCCTGCGGCACCAGCGGCGCGTCTTCCTGGGGATCGGCCGCGGCGGCGCCCGCGCCCGCCCGCAGCCCCTCCAGGCGCGAGGCCAGGGCCGCCACCGTCGGCGCCGCGAACAGCTCGCGCAGCGGCAGCTCCATGCCCAGGGCCCGGCGCACCCGCGACACCACCTGCGTCGCCCGCAGCGAGTGGCCGCCCAGGGCGAAGAAGTCCTCGTCGATGCCGACCCGCGGCACCTCGAGGACCTCCGCCCAGATCCCCGCCAGCAGCTCCTCGAGCAGGGTGCGCGGGGCGCCCGCGTCCGCATCGGCCGCCGGCGCGTCGCCGGCCGGCAGCGGCAGCGCCTGCCGGTCCAGCTTGCCGTGGGCGGTCAGCGGCAGGGCGGCAAGGGCGACGAAGGTGCCGGGCACCATGTAATCGGGCAGCCTGGAGCGGAGCTCCCGGCGCAGCGCGGCGGCATCGGCGGCCGGCAGCTCCGCCGCGGCGCCGGCCGGCCCCGCCGGCACCACGTAGCCGATCAGCCGGCGGTTGCCGCTCGCGTCGCGGGGCGCGGTCACCGCCGCCGCGCGCACCCCCGGCTGCGCCGCCAGCGCCGCCTCGATCTCCGCCAGCTCGATGCGAAAGCCGCGCACCTTGACCTGCGCGTCGCGGCGCCCCAGGAACTCCAGCACCCCTGGGGGCCGCCACAGCGCCAGGTCGCCGGTGCGGTACAACCGGCTGCCCGGGCCGGCGGTGCCGAAGGGGTCCGGCACGAAGCGCTCCGCCGTCAGGTCGGGCCGGCCGACGTAACCCCAGGCCAGGCCGTCGCCGCCGGCGTACAGCTCTCCGGCCACCCCGACCGGCACCGGCTCCAGCCAGCGGCTCAGCACCGCCACCGAGGTGTTGGCGATGGGCCTGCCGATCGGCACGGACGCCGCCGCGGCCACCGTCGTCGGCCCCTCCGCCATGACGTGGCAGGTGGTGTAGGTGGTGTTCTCGGTCGGACCGTAGGCGGCCACCAGCCGCAGGTGCGGCAGCTCGCGCCGCACGCGCGCCATCTGCGCCGGCTGCAGCACGTCGCCCCCCGTCATCAGCTGCCGCAGCGGCCGCAGCGCCGCGAGCTGCTCGTCCACCACCAGGTGGAACAGGCCGGTGGTCAGGAACAGGGTGGTCACCCCCGAGCGCGCGATGACCTCGCCGAGCTGCGCCAGCGACAGGTTGCCCGGCGGCGGCACCACCAGGCTGCCGCCGTTGAGCAGCGGCCCCCACAGCTCCAGGGTCGTGGCATCGAAGGAGAGCGGCGCCAGCAACAGGAAGACCTCGCCGCTGCCGAGAGCGGCGAACTCGCTGCCGCGCACCAGCCGCACCACCCCGCGGTGCGGCACCGCCACCCCCTTGGGCCGCCCGGTCGAGCCCGAGGTGTAGACGACGTAGGCGAGATCGCCGGCGCCGGCCGCCTCGGGGACGGCATCCGGCGCCGCCCCCGAGGCGGTCGCCGCCGGCGCCGTCTCGTCGAGCGCCAGCGGCAGCAGCCGCCGTGTCCCGGCCGGCAGCGCCGGGCGCAGGCGCGGCTCGCACAGCACCAGCTCGACGCCGCAATCGGCGAGCATCAGCTCCAGGCGCTCGCGCGGATAGGTGGGGTCCAGGGGCACGTAGGCGCCCCCCGCCTTGAGCACCGCCAGCAGCGCCACCACCAGGTCGAGGGAGCGCTCGGCGCACAGCCACACCCGCTCACCCCGCCGCAATCCCCGGCGCCGCAGCTCGCGGGCCAGCGCCGTCGAGCGCCGGTCGAGCTCGCCGTAGCTCAGCCGCCGCCCGCCGGCCTCCACCGCCCAGGACTCGGGCCGCTGCCGCGCCTGCTCGGCGAACAGCGACACGATCGACGCCTCGCGCGGATAGGCGCGCGGCGCCGCGCCCCATTCGTCCAGCAGCTGCCGGCGCTCGGCCGGCGCCAGCATGGGCAGCTCGCCGGTGCGCCGTTCGGGCTCTGCCACCGCCGCCGCCAGCAGGGTCCCGAAATGCGCTGCCAGCCGTTCGGCGGTGCCGCGGTCGAAGAGGTCGCGGCGGAACTCGAGGTCGCCGTCCAGCCGGTCGCCGTCCGGCCGCAGCGTCAGGATGAGGTCGAACTTGGCGGTGCCGCTGCCGGCCTTGACGCCCCGCACCTCCAGGCCGGGCATCCGCAGCCTCCCCCCCGGGGTATTGTCGAGCGACAGCAGGACCTGGAACAGCGGCGCATGGAGCAGGCTGCGCTCGGGCCCCAGCTGCTCGACCAGCAGCTCGAAGGGCAGCTCCTGGTGGGACTGCGCGCCCAGCACCACCTCGCGGGCCTGCCGCACCAGCTCG
>DATKFK010000200.1:0-4151 GCA_035544375.1 Thermoanaerobaculia bacterium | reverse complement strand
GGTGCTGAGGCCGGCGCGGCCAAGGGCGATCGCCGCCGCGGCTCCCGCCGGCCCGGCGCCGGCGACGGCCACGTCGAACCGGTCCGTCATTGCGAGCCGCCGCCTGCTTTACCGGGGCGCGGCAAGGTCCTCTCCACCTCGACGAAGCGAGGCTTTGCCTCGGTGCCCTGGTTGTAGACGAAGCCCAGCTTGTTCCAGCCAGAAACCATTTCGATGTCGCTGCCGAACTGCACGTAGTCGTCGGCACTCTGGTCGGCGTCCGTGCCCACCCAGGTAACCTGCTTGAGGTGCCCCCCCTGGTCGATGTAGACGAAGAGAGGGCGCTGTACCGGCCACCACCAGAGAACGCGGTCGTCGACCCACTGCGTTGAGCACTCGTTGAAATCGGCCTGCCACGGCTGCGCCATGTACTTGCCGACGTCGCCGGGCTCGAGGCCCTGCGCGAAGTCCTCGCCGAGGCTGAGCGGTGGCGTGACGTTTTGCTTGTGTTTGATGCGGTACGGCGCCGAGTAGATACGCAGATTGCGGCTGATCCACGTCATCTCGATCCCGGGTGAAAAGGCGCCGCCGACGCAGTTCTCGAGGCTAGCCCGGTCGAGCGCCTCGCCGGGCGGCAGAGCGGCCGCCTTGCCGGTGCTGAACTTGCGCAGCGCCCACTGTTCGAGCAGGAAGTACTGGGTGTTGGTCACCGTCAGGCACTGCGAGGTGAGCGAGCCGGGTTGCAGGCAGTTGTCGCCCGCCAGGTAGGGCATCAGCGTCAAGCCGGTGGTGTCCGACAGGAGCTGGTTCGGCGTCGCCGGCGGGCGGATGACGCTGAGGTAGAACTGGCGCAGGCCGTCGTACCGGGGATCGGGATCGCCGAGCTTCAGGAGGTCCAGGTCGTGGGGGTGGGGCGGGATCGCCACCACCCAGTGGTAGTTGCGGACGCGTTCCAGGATCGGCGCGATCTCGCCCGCGAAGTTGGGCACGTAGTCGCGCTGCCACAGGCCGCCGGCGAAGATGTCGGGCCGCAGGCCGGCGTTGCGCACGAAGGCGTCGAAGATCGTGTCGTGGAGCGTCACGATGTTGAGCAGCTGGGGCGCGAAGCGGGGCGGTGCGACCAGCACCCAGGCCGGCACCTCGACCTGCTGGCGGCGGCCGTCCTCGAAGACCACCACGGCGGTGACCGGGCCGTCCGCGGTGTCGTCCCACCACCCGGGATTGTTGGCATACTCGAGGATCTGCGGCGGGTGGATCGACGAGCCGGAGTGGCCGTCGCCGCCGAGCACCACGAGCCGCCCTAAGGCGTCGGTGCGCAGGCCGCCCAGGGTGTCGATCTTCCAGGGCTCGAGATCGAGCGGTGGGAAGGTCATCGGGTAGTGATCGGGATTGTCGGCGCGGGAGAAGTCCACCGCCTGGCCCGGACCGGTCAGCCGGCGCGGTCCGGGGTCGATGATCATCGCCCGGCGCTCGGCCGGGTCGGTGACCTGGGCGTTGCGCAACGGATGGTCGGGCGCGTAGCCGTACTCGCCGAGCAGGACCTGGAACTCGTACCAGATCGCCTTCTTGTTGGCCAGGTGCACCTGCCACTCGATGCGCGCGACCCCCCCCTGGCCGGGCCTCACCTCCGTGCCCGGGTCATCCGGTCCGGCGTAGCGGAACACCGTGAAGCGGGCTCCCTGGCGGCGCAGCGCGTGGTGGGCGTCGCGGAAATCGCGCGGCGTGAAGGGCCGCCCGTCGGGGAGAAGCGGCAGCCCGCCCGGGGTCTCCGGCGCCAGGTAGTAGTCCTCGCTGTCGCCTACCCGGGCAACGCCGATGGCAGGATGGATCTTGAAGTGCGCGTCCATGGCTCTCCCTCGAGATGGGACCGTCGGCCGCCGTTCAGAGCGCCGGGTCGCCGGCCACCGCCGCCGCTTGCCGCAGGGCCGCGGTCACCGGGCCGAGCGTCGCGACCCAGAGCGTCGCGTAGTCGGAGCCGCGGTCGGCCGGCGGCGCGGCGAGGAGATCTGCCGCCAGGCGCACGATCTCGGCGACCGGTTGGGTGCGCGGCTCGAAGCTCGGCCCGGCGTTGGGACCGAGGCTGGGATCGGCCTCGGGCAGCAGCGAGGTCTGCATCAGCAGTGCCGCGAGCGGCGGCAGCACGAACTGCATCACCGGGAAGGCGACGCCGAAGAAGTCGACCTGCCCGTCCCTGGTGCCGAGCGCCTTCTCGAGCGCGGAGAGGACCAGGCCGTAGCAGGCGTCGCAGAGCTCCGACAGCCGGCGGACCTCGCCCTGGAGCTGGGCGGTATCGGGGTTCGCCTGCATCGGGTAGACCGGGGGCACGGCGACCGTGCCGCCGGCCAGCTGCTTGAACTTGTTGTAGTGGGACAGCTCCCACGGGACTCCCAGGATCGGACCATAGCTGCCGTCCTGCCGGATGCCGTAGCTCTCGTAGCCGCCGAAGGGTTCCTGGCCGGGCACCGGCGGCTGCGGCCAGGCGGCGCCCTCGCCCTGCTCGGTGATCTCCTGCAAGGCGCACAGCGCCGAGCCGAGGTCGTGCACCACGACCAGGTGCCCGCCGCCGCCGCCGAAATAGGTGTCGCCGCGCTGGCAGCCGGTGTCGTGGTCGAACAGCCACTTCTCGCCGTGCTCCGCGACGAGATGGCGGAACCCGAGCTCGATCGCCTTGTAGAACTGGCCGATGGTCTGGTAGTAGTCGCCTTCCGCCGGCACGTTCGGCGAAGCCTCCGGCTGCTCGATGGCCATGAAGGTGGTGAGGGCGAGAGCGGGGGAGAGCGGTTGCAGCTGGATGTAGGGGCCGCCGGCGGCATGGTGCGGCAGGTAGGTCGGGTATTTCGCCACGAAGTCTCCCGACAGCTTCGGGCTCGCGCCGACCGCGTTGAGGAGGTTGCTCGCCAGCATCATGTGCAGCATCTCCTCGATGACGACGCTGCGGACCAGCGTCGCGGCGACGTTCGCGGCGTCGGTGATCGAATAGAGGGCGCAGAGGTAGGGAGGGATCGTCGACAGCTCGAGCGCGACCGCCCATTGCAGGTGCGCCTGGAGCTCGGGCAGGCTCCGGATCGCCTGGTAGCGCTTGCGGGCCGGTTGCGACAGCTGGATCGGAGACATCGTCGGGCTCCTTGCCGCAGCGGCTGAGCGGCCAAGACCTCGCACCGTCCGCCCTCGTCGCGACGGCGCGAAGGCGGCCTGACAATGACCACGTTTCGGAGCTTGGTTATTTTCGGGTAGGTGGTCCCGGGAGTCAAGGGCGAAGAACCCCGATGGACCGGTGCCTCATGCCTCGGTGTCACCGGCCCGCTGCAAGCCCTCAATCGCCCGCGCGGCGCAAGTCGGCGAGGCGGGTCTGCTGCGCCGGGGTCAGGAGGTTCTTCAACCTCACCAGCAGGGAGAGCTGGGTCTTCTTGATCAGCCGCTCGAGGTCCATCAGGCGGTCGGCCTGCGACAGGACGGCCTTCTCGTCGACCGGCCGCGCCTGCAGCAGATGGATCAGCTTCGTGGTCTCTTCCTGCGCTTCCCACTGCGCGTTGAGGAACCTGGTCTGGGCCTGCAGCACGGCGTCCTTGATCGCGGTGCGCTGCTCCGCGTCCAGTCCGATCTCCCCGCCGTGCTTCATGATGAGCTCGGGAGGAAAGACGTTCTGAGCAATTGGGTCGTCGGCCGGCGGCGGTGCCGGCGGTGCGGCCGTTGCTGCCGTCGCGAAGGCGATCCAGGCTGCCAGCAGGAGGATGGCGTGATGACGTTTCATGGTCGAGGTCTCCTATTGGATATTGCGGCGATCAACGGTCGCCATCCGTGCTGCCTGGCCTGCCTTGGCGGCCGATCCCGAGGCCGGCGCCGATGGACGAGGCGCGGCCAAAGGCGGGCGGCCCGGCGAGGATTTCGCGGCCGGGCGTGCGCAGCAGGAAATCGGTGGCTGGCCGCCAGGCGGTGATCGAGGGCAACGGCCGCGGCGAGCTTGCTCCGGAGGGGGCGTGTGTCCCGAGCCAAGGCGAGGTGACGAGGACCAGGGCGGCGCCGGCGACGGCCGCGGTGGCGGCGGCGATGGCCAGGGGCCGCACCTGGCGGGTGCCCCACGTGCCCCGCTCACCCGGCTGCCGGCTGCGGCCCCCTGCCCGCTCTCCTGTCCGTTGCGCCAGGGTCGAGAACGCGGGAGCCGCCGCCTCCTC
>DATKFK010000199.1:0-7569 GCA_035544375.1 Thermoanaerobaculia bacterium | reverse complement strand
ACCTGCTTGCCCCGCGCCGCCGTCGCCGGCCGGCCCGCTTGCCGCGTCGTCGCCGCCGTCGCCGGCCGGCGGCCGCTCGTCTGCGATCGACGGTACGGTGGGCCGGGCGGGAGCGGCCTCGCCGGCGGCGCCGCCTCGGCGGTGCGCCTCGTTCGCGGCGGCGGGTTTTGCCGGCACGCGGACCACGGCCACCGGCGGCACCGAATTCTTCTTGACCTCGGCGGTCGCGGCGTCGGCGCCGCCAAGCGCCGACAGCAGCTGGCCCGCCTGCGCCCAGCCGGCGGTCAGCTGCGCCGGCCGGGCCTGCGGCAGCTCGATGCGGACGTAGTTGACGTTGTCGGGCAGCTCGAAGCGGTCTTCGCCGAACGGCCCCACCTGGTAGCGGCGCCGGCCGGCGTCGGCCAGCCGCGGATAGCCCCAGCGCAGGTAGAGCGGGTGCTCGGCGGCGTCCTCGGCCCACGGTTGCGAGGCGCCGCCGTAGATGGTGACCAGGTAGAGCCCGGCCTGAAGTGTCGCCGCGACCTCGCAGCGCATCAACGGCTGGCCGGTGACCGGCTGGATCGCGGCGCAGCTCGGCTCGACGTCCTCGAGCCAGCTGCCGTCGCGCCACAGCCGGAGGTCGGCGAGGTTGCGCCCCGCCGTCTCGAGGCGCACCTCGCGGCGCTCCGCGAGCCGCAGCCAGTAGGAGAGCTGGCGCAGGTCGTCGAGGCTCTCCGCCACGAGCTTGCGTTCGACCAGCTCCGGCGTGGCCGCCGCGGCCGGCGCCGTGCCGCCGCGCGGCTCGTGGGCGTCGTGGAACGGCTCGACCGAAAGTTTCGCCGCGCCCTCGCCATGCTCGTGGCTTTCGGCCACCACCAGGTATTCGCCACGGTCCAGGAACAGGTCGAGGCGGCCGTTCTCGTGGCCGGCCTCGCCGGCGGCGCCGATCTCTCCGGCCATGCGGTCGACCACCTTCACCGCCGTGCCCTGGCGGCTCGCGGCGCGCACCGAATAGCGGCCGAAGCGCTCGACGCCGAGGATCGCCTCCTGGCGGCCTCGCGCCGGGACGTCGGCGCGGCTCAACCGCGCCTGCCCGGCGCCGGCGGCCTCGACGGCGACGGTCGCCTCGGCGACGGTCGCGGCACCGGCGGCGGCGGTCGCGGGCGGCGAAGGCGGGGCGGCCGCCTGCGCCACCGGGGCCGCGAGGGTGGCGAGCGATACGACCAGCGCCACAGCCGCGAGCGGCGGCCAGCCGCCCATCCGGCTGCGATGGGCGCGCGGGAGGGTGGCGGTCTGGCTGGTGGCGAGCCGCGGCCCGGCCTGGCGGCGCGGCGAGGCAATCCTGTCCTGTGGGCGGCCGGCGGCCGGCCCGTCGCTGCGATCGACCATGAGAAGCACCTCGAAGTGGTGGGGCGCATTCTACCCCCACTCGTCTCCTACCCTGAGATGCGGAATCGCGCGCGCACCAGGGACGGATCGCCCGCGGTCGCCATGCGCCTGGAAGGCCGGGGCCAGGTCGCGAGAGCAATACCCGGCCCGGGTACCAAGGGGCTGGTATGCGCCTTGCTACCTATGGAGCCTGAAGCAAGCCGGTTCCCGGAGCGTGCCGGCCCGCAACGTCCACTTCCGGCATCTCACTCACTTCAAGGAGGTTGCAGATGATGAGGACGCTCAACTGGATTCCATGCCTGCTCATCGCGGCGCTGCCGGCCGTGGCAGGCTGCCGCTCGCAGGACCAGGCTGCCGCCGACAACGGCAACCCGGGCATGATGAGCCCGAGCCAAGCCAAGGCGGCGATCGGCGACGTGACGGTTGGCCACCAGGTGGGTGCCGACGGCACCATCGCCGGCGATCAGAAGGGAAACAACTTCACCGCCGGCCAACCCGTGTTCATCGCCTTCAAGATCGGCAAGGCGCCGGCCGGCACCCCGGTGACAAGCGCCTGGTACGGTCCCGATGGCCAGCAGATCGCCAGCGATCAGAAGATCGTCTCGAGCGGTGATTCGACGATGACCATCTCGACGATGACCTTCAACTCCAAGGACACCAGCTCGTGGGGTCCGGGCGACTACCACGTTGACCTCTCGGTCGGCGGCCAGAAGGTCGATACCGAGCGCTTCAGCATCGTCGCTCCGGACAAGGCCGAGAACACGGCGACGAAGCCTGGCGATGCCGTCGCCGACGTGGCGGTCGGTCATCAGCTGGGCGCCGACGGCGGCATCGCGGCCGGCCAGGAGGGTAAGAATTTCGTTCCCGGCCAGCCGGTCTTCATCGTGTTCCGGGCCGGCAGCGCGCCCGCCGGAACCAACGTCGCGATCGAATGGTACGGTCCCGACGACCAGAAGCTGCTGAGCGATCAGCAGCAGGTCAAATCGGGCGACACCCTGATGCACTTCGCTTCCGACCGCACCGGCGGATGGGGGCTCGGCGATTACCACGCCGATCTGCTGGTCAACGGCCAGAAGGTCGACAGCGAGCACTTCAGCGTCGTCAACGAAAACAAGGCGGACAACAAAGCCGGCCGCTGAGGCCGGCGCCCGCTGAGACCGGCCGCCGAGGCCGGCGCCGGCTTAGATCGGCCGCCGATCTCCGCCCGACCCCGGTTCCTACGGTTCATTCACGGCGCGGCGGGGGGTAGCTCCTCCGCCGCGCCGCTGCTCGCATCCCGCGTACTCGAGCTCCTCGCCGCTGGCCGCGGCGCGCAGCATCAGGGCGCCGCGGCGCATGTCGCCGGTGCCGGCGAAGGCGCGCGGGAAGAGCAGCCGCTCGCCCAGGATGGGCACCAGCAGATCGAGATACTTGCCCGTGGCGATGCTGCCGAGCAACACGATCCCGGCCGCCGCCGGCAGCCGCAGCGCCAGCTCCCGTGCCTGGCGGCGCAGCGGCGCGCTGTAGCCGCGATGCGCGGGATCGACCGGCGTCCTGGCCAGCTTGCGCAGGCGCGCCAGGTCGAGCGGCCATTCGGGAGGCACCAGGCCGAAGCCGGGAGCGATGATCAGGATGGAGGCGGCGGCCGCCGCGAAGCGCCGGGCATACGCCATCTTGCCGCGGAAGTAGAGCGCGCTCATGAAGCAGAAGGCCTCGCCGATCGGCAGTCCTTCCGGGCTGCGCAGCCGATCCGCGGCCGCGAAGCTGGCGCGCGGCGATGCCAGCTGCAGGGCGCGCCTGCCGGTGGCGCTGGCAGGGGAGAGCAGGAAGAGCTTGGGGAGTCGGTCCCGGGGGTCCATCAAGCCGCCCAACCGGTTCCGGCAGCGAATGCATTCCCCCGCGCTGCCCGCCGGCCGGAAGGGCGCGGCGCTGACGCGGGCATGGCGCGCCAGGCGCTATCGATTCACCGGGTATCGGCAGCCGACATCCGGCGAGATCCCAGCACCGTGGAGCGGCGCAGCGCGTCGGCGGCGTCCTGGAGCTCGCCGGTGGTGAGCGTCGACATCTGGTGGCTGGTCCGCAGCAGCTTCAAGGCGCTCAACGCCTCGCCGGCGGCCTCGATCGCCGCCAGCTGCTCGATCGATTCCTCGATCAGCGGGTTGGCCTCGTCGAACCGGCCCTGGCGCATCCGTACCCCCGCGAGCTCCAGGCTGATGAGGGCGGCCCTGCGGCGAGCGCCGGCCTTGAGGTACCGCCGGCGCGCCGTCGTGAAGGCCCGCGCGGCCCGCTCGAGATTGCCCAGGCCGGCCTCGAGGCGGCCTTCGATGGCTTTGAGCGTCACCCGTTGAATCAGCCCCTGACCCGCGAGCAGGCGCGAGCGGTGCTGCCGGAGCTGGTCGCCGGCCTCCTGGAAGTGCCGGCAGTCGACCAGGATGTCGATCCGGGACATCAGGGCGTTGAGGTACAGGACAGGGTCGAGATCGGTATCGATCATCGCCATGCCCTCGCTCATCAAGCGCAGGCCGGCCTCCGGCATCGCCCAATAGGCGAGGAAGCTGCCGGCTTGGATCAACGCTCGGCCGGCGTGATGGCGATCGCCGCGGCGCAGCTGCATGGCGTGCAGCCGGGAGAGGACCTCGAGGGCGGCGCGGAAGCGGCTGCGGCTGCCCAGGACCGAAGCCTGCAGGCTGAGCAGGCGGGCGAGGAGCATCTCGTCGCCGGTGCCGCGCTCCAAGTGCTCGAAGGCGGTGGTCATGGCCTCCTCGGCGCGGGCCAGCTCGTCGCCGACGCGGTAGGCGTTGCCGAGCTCGCCCCAGGCCCGGGCCTGGAAGTCCGCAACCTGCGCCGGCGTGTAGCCGTCCTCGCCGAGAGTGGGGGCGATGCGGGTGGCGAAGCGGGCGAGCTCGATCATCCGGCGCGGGTCGTCGCCGCGCAGCTCCCAGCTGTAGCGCAGGGCCGCGTCGAAGAGCGGGAAGAGCTTCGGCGACGGCCGGGAGGGCGACGCTTTCCCTGCCGCCGCGGCCGCCTCTGGGCGCGGCGACGGCGGCGGCAGCTGCGGAGTGTCACCGGCGCGCAGCTCGGCCAGGATCTGGTGCGTCCGCTTGCGGACCCGGACGGCAGCCGTGCCGTGCAGGCGCACGGAGGCGACGGCAGCTTCGATGGCGCGGTCGTAGGAGTCCATGGGCTCATGTGCGACCGCGGGTTCGGCGGGCACCGCAGGCGCGGAGGCCGATGCTGCCATCAGGGGCAAGAGCGGCTCCACCTCGGCGCCGCAGCGCGCGCAGCCGTGCATCAGGTGGGCGGCGACGGCGTTGGCGTCGGAAGCAGGAAGCTCGCCCAACGCGAACCGCCGCAACAGCTCCGGGCTCGGATGATTGGTCACGCTGTCTGCTGGCCTCCTTCCCTTGCGGCTGGAAATATTAGCACCTTCGCATGTGTATTTCACCTTTCCGCGTCGCCATGCTGCCGATCGCCTACGGCCTCGCCGTCTTCCTGGCCGCCTCGCCGATTCGATCTCGAGGCCGTCCGGGCCCCCGGACTGCTGTCGGGGGGTCCGGACGGAAGACCGGCCAGATGGCGGCGCCGGCGACCGGTGGCATCAATGGGGCGGGTTGCCGCAACGGCCGTTGGGGTCGGTCTGGCAGCCGGCGCCTGAGGTGCCGTCGCCGGAGCTGCCGCCGCTGTAGGACGTCGAGGCCCCGGCGGTCGCCGGCTCGTGCCGTTCGACCGCATGCGCGACCGGATGCGGCTCGCGGGCGGCGTGCAGCTCCTGGCCGCTGCCGACGCTCCACGGCAGCCCGGCCCACAGCAGCTGCAGCCAGGGCCAGGCAGGGTCCGCGCGGATCGAGACGGCAGGCGGGGCGGCCCGGGGGCCTAAGGTGCAGCGAGCGGTCGTTGCCGTCAGCCAACCTGCCAGCAGCATCGCGGCGGCGAGCCAAGGCCGCGCGGCGCGAAGGGTCCTTGGGAATGAAAATGGCGACATGACAAACCTCCTGGTCCGGGCGGGACGCAAGGCGGTCGAAGCTGGCCGCCTGTCGCCCGTCCGTGCGATTGATGCGCCTCTGGCCAACTGAGGATATTCGCATCTATAAAAATCGAGTGCGTGACCGAGGCAAGGGCGGGGCGGACGCGGAGGCCCTGTCGCAGAGGCGCCGCGCGGGCGCGCTATCATCGTCCAATGAGCGACGACACGGCAGGCCTGGCGAGCCTCTATCTCGAGGACATGGTTGCGCAGTTCCGCTACGTCAAGCAGCAGTGCGAACGGGCGCTGGCGCAGGTGAGCGACCCGCAGCTGACGGTGGCCCTGGACGCCGACGGCAACAGCATCGCGGTCTTGATGCAGCACATGGCCGGCAACCTGCGCTCGCGGTGGACCGATTTCCTGACCACCGACGGCGAGAAGCCCGACCGCGATCGCGACGGCGAGTTCGAGCTCGGCGGCCTCGACGCGGCGCGCGCCCGTGCCCAGCTGCTGGCGCGGTGGGAGGAGGGCTGGGAGCGCCTGTTCACGGCGCTCGGCGGCCTCGCCGCCGGCGACCTGCTGCGCACGGTCCACCTGCGCGGCGAGGCGCAGTCCGTGCCCCAGGCCATCAACCGCCAGCTGGCCCACCAGGCCTACCATGCCGGCCAGCTGGTGCTGCTCGCCAAGCATTTCGCCGGCGCCGGCTGGCAGACGCTGAGCGTGCCGAAGGGCAAGAGCCGGGAGCGCAACGCCGAGATGTTCGGCCGCGGCCGCCCGCGCTGACCATCGTCGCTCCGATCTGCGACCCGCATGGAACCTTCCTCGCCCTCGGCCGCCGGCGGCCTGCAGGAAACGGCCAGGCCGATGGCCCGGCTGTTCGGGTACCTGCGCCGGTACCGGCGGAACCTGTGGCTCGCCGGCGGCGCCTCGGTGCTCAACAAGATCCTCGACCTGATGCCGCCGCTTCTGGTCGGCTGGGTGATCGACGCGCTGCGCGGCTCGCCGCCCGCCTGGATCGCGCGGCTCGCCGGCACTTCCGATCCATGGCGGATGGCGGTGGCGCTGTCCTGCCTGGCGGTCGGGATCTTCGCCTTCGAGAGCCTCTTCCAGTGGGCCTACCAGGCGGGCTTCATGCGCCTCGCCCAGCGCGCGCAGCACGACCTGCGCCTCGAGGCCTACCAGCGCATCCAGGCACGCGAGATCGCGTTCTTCGAGGACCACCGGCTGGGCGAGATCCTGGCCATGCTCAACGACGACGTCAACCAGCTCGAGCGCTTCCTCAACACCGGTTTCAACGAGCTGCTGCAGCTCGCGGTGCTGGTCGTCTTCTCGGTGGCGGTGATGGCGCCCATCTCGTGGCGACTGACGCTGGTCGGCATGGGTCCCATCCCCGTGATCCTGTGGGGAAGCCTGCTGTACCAGCGCCGCGTGGCGCCGCGCTACCGGCGGGTGCGGGCCGGCGTGGGAGGGCTCGCGGCGCGGCTCGAGAACAACATCTCGGGCATCCAGGTCGTCCAGAGCTTCACCGCCGAGGCTTTCGAGACCGAGCGCGTCCGCGCCGCCTCCTTGGAGTACCGGCAGGCGAACTTCGCCGCCATCCGCCTGGCGGCGGTCTACACGCCGCTGATCCGGATGGCGATCGTCATGGGCTTCGCCGGGGTGATGCTGGTGGGCAGCTACTGGGTGCTCGACGGCTCGGGAGCGATCACGGTGGGGCAGCTGGTGCTGTTCGCGATGATGACCGAGCGGCTGCTGTGGCCGCTCACCCGGCTGGGGTCGACGCTGGACGACTTCGAGCGGGCGATGGCGGCGGCGCGGCGCACCTTCGGGCTGCTCGACACCATGCCGGCGATCCGGGACCCCGAGCGCCCGCGCCCGCTGGGCCGCGCGCGCGGGGAGGTGATCTTCGACGAGGTGGCGTTCCGCTATGCCCGCGGCGGCCGCGGCGACGGCGCGGGGGCGGTGCTGCGGGGCGTGAGCTTCCGCATCGCTCCCGGCGAGACCCTGGGGGTGGCCGGACCGACGGGCGCCGGCAAGTCGACGCTGGTCAAGCTGCTGCTGCGCTTCTACGACGTCGAAAGCGGCGCGGTGCGGATCGACGGCAGGGACGTCCGCGAGCTGTCCCTGGAAGAGCTGCGGCACAACATCGCCCTGGTCAGCCAGGACGTCTACCTCTTTCACGGCAGCATCCGCGAGAACATCGCCTACCGCACCAGCGGCGTGCCGGCGGCGGCGGTGGCGCGGGCGGCCGCCCTGGCCCA
>DATKFK010000198.1:0-2718 GCA_035544375.1 Thermoanaerobaculia bacterium | reverse complement strand
CAATGAGTTGGATCGGCTGGGCTTTGCTCTCCGCCCTCTTCGCCGCCGCCACGGCGCTCCTGGCCAAAGTCGGCGTCGCGCATGTCGACTCGAACCTGGCCACCGCTCTCCGCACCACCGTCGTCGTCTTCTTCGCCTGGGGTATCGTGCTGGCCCTGGGCAAGCACGGCGAGATTCGCGCCCTTTTTTGTCCTGTTGACCGGCGCACGCTCCTTTATCTCGCGCTTTCCGGCATCGCCACCGGGCTCTCCTGGCTCTGCTACTTCCGCGCCCTTCAGCTCGGCCCCGCCTCGCGCGTGGCCCCGCTCGACAAGCTCTCCGTCCCGCTGGTCATGGTCTTTGCCTGGCTGCTCCTGGGCGAAAAACTGAACGGCCCCGCGCTTCTCGGCGGCGCGCTCATCACCGCCGGCGCCATCGTCATGGTGCTGGGCTGAAGAATGCGGGCCCGGATTATGCGGGCCTCAACGGCGCCGGGCTGAGTTTTCCTATACTGATTCAAGTGAGCCAACCGGCCAACAACCCATCGGCGCAAGGGAAATCGCCCCGCCGCATCGTCCTCACCGGCTTTATGGGCTCGGGCAAAACCACCGTCGGCCCGCTCATTGCCGAAAAGCTCGGCTGGCAGTTTCTCGATATAGACGACGTCATCGAGGCCGAGGCCGGCTGCACCATCGCCGAGCTGTTCCGGCGCCATGGCGAAGCCGCCTTCCGCGAGCGCGAGCGCGCCGCCATCGCCCGCCTGGCCGCGGGCGACGCGTTGGTCATGGCTCTCGGCGGCGGCGCCATTGAAACCGCGGCCACCCGCGAGCTGTTGCTTTCGGCCCCCGGCACCCTGCTGGTTCATCTCGAGGTCGGGCTTGAAACCACGCTGGCCCGCTGCCGGGGAACCGAGGGCAGCCGGCCCATCCTCGCCGACCGTGCCAACCTCGAAGACCGCTATGCGCGCCGCCTGCCCCTCTATCGCGCCGCCCATGTCTCCATCGCCGTGGACGCCCTCACGCCGCACCAGGTGGCGCAGGCCGTGCTGCACGCGGCGAGCAGCTGACAGTGCCCCGGCGGTAATTCTGCTTCGGCAAATCTGCACCGCTAAATCTGTTGCGGTCGTCCAATTTCGGAGTACCCTGTCCGTATATGCGGTCTACATTAGTTTCACTTGCCCCGGCTTTCGCTCCGGCCTTCGCCCTGGTTTTCGTTCTCGTTCCTCATCCCGTCTCCGCCCAGACGCCGCAGCCCGCGCCCGATGCGTTCAAAAATGAATCCGTCGTTCTCGAGCGTTCCGAAACCACATACAAAATGCATGCCGATGGCACCGGCGAGCGCGATGCGCGCGTCATCGTGCGCGTGCAGTCAGACGGCGCGGCGCAGCAGTTCGGCGTGCTCACCTTTGAGTACGCCTCGGCCAATGAGACTCCGGTCATCAAGTATGTGCGCGTGCGCAAAGCCGACGGAACCACCGTGGACACGCCCGCCTCCGACGCGATGGACATGTCCGCCGAAGTTACGCACGAAGCGCCCCTCTACAGCGATCTCAAGGAGAAGCACATTCCCGTGCGCTCGCTCTCCTCCGGCGACACGCTCGAGTATGAAGTGGACACCACCATCGACAAGGCGGAAGCGCCGGGCCAGTTCTGGGGCGCAACGCACTTCACGCCGCCGGGCACCGTGGTGGTGCTCGCCGAAGTTCTCAATCTCGAAGTGCCGGCCGATAAATACGTCCAGGTCTGGAGCCCGAATCACAAGCCCGCCGTCTCCGAGCAGGATGGCGTGCGGACGTACTCCTGGAACGTATCCCAGCTGGTAACTGCGCCCAAGAACACCGGCGACGAAAAGGCCGTTCCACCCAAAGATCCCGATGAAGATGGTGACGGCCGCAAGCTGCCCTCCGTAGCCTGGACCACCTTCCACAACTGGGCCGAGGTAGGCGACTGGTATCGCGGCCTGGCGCTCACCCAGGCGCAGCCGAGTGACGCGGTGCGCGCCCGCGCCGACGACCTGACCAAAGATGCAAAGACGCCCGAGGACCAGGTCCGCGCCCTTTACGACTTTGTCTCCACGCATACGCGCTACGTCGGCATCGATTTCGGCATCGGCCGCTATCAGCCGCACGCCGCCGCGGAAGTTATGGCCGACGCCTACGGTGACTGCAAGGACAAGGACACGCTGCTCGAAGCGCTGCTGCGCGCCAAAGGATTCTCGACCGCGCCCGCGCTCATCGGCGCCGGCATCGCGCCCGTGCCGGAGGTTCCTTCGCCTGCCGTCTTCAACCACGTCATCACCACCGTCAACCTGCCTGACGGCCGCATCTGGCTCGACAGCACGCCGCTCGATGCGCCTTACCGTTATCTCAGCGCCCTCATCCGCGACCAGAAAGCGCTGATTGTGTCCGCCGACAAGCCGGCCGCGCTCGAGGCCACGCCGGCCAGCGCTCCCTATCCCTTTACCGCGCGCTTTGAGGCTTCAGGCTCCCTCGACGCCGCGGGCAAGCTCACCGCGAAGATGGCCGCCACCTATCACGACGACGACGAAGTCCTGGTCCGCGCCCTCGCCCGCGGCGTGGCTCCCGCCGATTGGGACAAAGCCTCGCAGTACATCTCTTCGCTCACCGGCTTTGGCGGCACCACCAGCAACACCCGGTTCCAGAACACCGACAATGCGGCTCAGCCCATCGTCATGACCTACGACTACGCGCGCCATCCCTTCGGCGACTGGGACAACCTG
>DATKFK010000197.1:0-2084 GCA_035544375.1 Thermoanaerobaculia bacterium | reverse complement strand
CCCGGGCCATCGGCACCTACGACTTCGCACGCGACTCCACATGGACCGCCCGGGCGGCCCGCCAGCCTGCGCATCCTGCTCATCGAGGACCACGGCGACACCGCGGCGGCGATGGCCGACCTGCTCGACGGGCTCGGCCATCGGGTCACCGTCGCCGGCAGCGTCGCCACGGCGCTCGCGGCGGTCGAAGGCCTCGCCGCAAGCGGCAACGGCCCGCCGCTCGACCTGGTGATCAGCGACCTCGGCCTGCCCGACGGCAACGGCCAGGACCTGATGCGTGAGCTGTCACGGCACTACGGTCTCAAGGGCATCGCCCTTTCCGGGTACGGCACGGAGGAAGACCGCGACAAGAGCCTGCGTGCCGGCTTCTCCCTGCACCTGACCAAGCCGATCCACCCGCGCGCCCTGCAGCAGGCCATTCGCGAGGTGGTCAGCAGCGGCTGATATCCTGCCTGCCCCAAGCGTCGGAGCGACCGCTGGGGTCCCCGACCGCGGGGGCCCCGACCGCCGGGGTTCCCGTCTCAGGAGGTGAGCAGGCCATGCCATTGCAGCGCGCGCTGGTGCTCAACGCCGGCTCCAGCACCCTGAAGTGGTCGGTGCTCGAGGCGCGAGGCGGGCCGCGCCCGCTCGCCTTGGGCACTGTCGAATGGCAGGGCTTCGCGCCCGAGCGCCAGGCCGAGCAGGTGCAGGCCGTGCTGCGCGGCCAGGCTGTCGCGGGCTCGGCCCAGGCGGTCGGCCACCGCGTGGTGCACGGCGGCACCGCCTTCCGCGGCCCGGTCCGCATCACCGCCGCGGTGCGCGAGGCGCTGGCGGCGGTGGCCGAGATCGATCCGCTGCACATCCCGGCCGCGCTGGCCGGCATCGACGCGGTCACCGCCGCGGCGCCGCACCTGCCGCAGGTGGCTGCCTTCGACACCTCTTTCCACACCACCCTGCCCGAGGCGGCGGCCTGCTACCCTGTACCCTGGGAGTGGACCGAGCGCTATGGCCTGCGCCGCTACGGCTTCCACGGCCTGTCGGTATCCTACGCCGCCCGCCGCGTGGCGGCGCTGCTCGGCACGGCTCCCCGCCGCCTGCTGGTCTGCCACCTGGGCAGCGGCTGCTCGCTGACCGCCGTCGCGGACGGCCGCTCGGTGGACACCAGCATGGGCTTCACGCCGCTCGAAGGCGTCATGATGGCGACCCGGTCGGGCTCGGTCGACCCCGGCCTCCTGCTCCACCTGCAGCGCCGCTGCGGCGTCGGCCTCGACGAGCTCGAGGACGGCCTGCAGCATCGCTCGGGCCTGGCCGGCGTCTCCGGCGCCGGCGCCGACCTGCGGCAGGTGCTGGCCGCGGCCGCCCGCGGCTCGCGCCGCGCCGCGCTGGCCTACGACCTCTTCGTGCACAGCCTGGTGCGCACCGCCGGCGCCATGATCGCCGTCCTCGGCGGCCTCGACGCCCTGGTGCTGACCGGCGGCATCGGCGAGCGCAGCGCCAAGCTCCGCGCCGACTTCCTCGCCCGCCTCGTCTGGGCCGGCGTCAGCCTCGATCCCGCCGCCAACCAGGCCGCCGCCGGCGACCGGGAGATCTCTCCCGCCGGCGCCGCCGTCCGCGCCTTCACCATCGCCGCCCGCGAAGACCTGGCGGTGCTGCGCGACCTGCTGTCGGTGCTCGCGGTGGAGGAGGAGAAGCCGACCGCGGGGCAGGCGGACGACCCGACCGTGACGCCGGCCGGCGGCTAGCGGCCCGCTAGTGCTGAACCGCTAGCGCCGCGGTCCGGGGAACTTCAGCGGCGGGCGCGCCTTGCCGGGGTTGGGCTCCGGCGGTGCCGAGGACTGGACCGCCGAGGACGCCTTGCCGGCAGGCGACACCGTGCCGGCAGGCGACACCGTGCCGGCGGGCGGCGCCGTGCCGGCGGGCGGCGACGGCGCGGCCGGCGACGGCTGGGACGCGGGTTTCGTCTCGCGCGCGCCTGGATCGTCGCCCAGGCGGTCGCGCAGGGCCGCGTACTTGGCGTCGAGCTGCTCCCAGACGGCGGCGATCTGCTCGAGGCGCTGGTCGAGCTCGATCGTCCAGTGCTCGGCCTTGACCGGTTCGAGCTTGAC
>DATKFK010000196.1:0-3162 GCA_035544375.1 Thermoanaerobaculia bacterium | reverse complement strand
CCGGATGGGCCAACACCTGCGCGGCGCGAATCACCTCCCCGTAGTTGAGCAGCGGCTCGCCCATCCCCATGAACACCACCCCGCGCACCGGGCGGTCGGCCTCGTCCTTCACCCGCTGCACCTGCTCGAGCATCTCCCAGGTCGCCAGATTGCGCTGGAAGCCGAGCTTCCCGGTCATGCAGAAGTCGCAGGCCAGCGCGCAGCCCACTTGCGACGAGACGCACACCACGTGCTTGGTGTCGAAGAGTGGAATCCGCACCGCCTCGAAGCGGCCGCCGAGCGGCGAGGCGAACAGGTACTTCACGAACCCGTCCGCCGCCCGCCGGCGCTCGACCACCTCCAGCCGCGGGAAGCGCGCAACCCGGGACAAATGCTCGGCCACCCGCTTGGGCAGCTGAGGTGTCCTCTGCAGCGCGGTCATGTCCCGCGCGCCGTGCGCGTGGACCGCGGCGAACAGCTTGAGCAGCGCGGTGCGCGAGGGCGTCAACGGCGCGAGCTGGGCGCCGAGCTCCTCGAACGAAAGGCTCTGGAGAATCACTTCTGAATCTTCTGGCGCAGAAAGTCCGTCAGCCGGGCGGAGAGCTCCTCCGGCATCTTCTTCGCCAGCGCGCGCTTGCACAGCCCCGGCGTGGCCCGGTAGGTCTTGACGAACTCCACGCAGGGAGGGCACGCGTCGAGATGCTCCATCAGGCGCTTCTCCTCGTCCTCGGACATCGTGCCGTCGAGGAAATCCGCGAGGAGGCTGATCGAGTTCTTACACGTGAACATCTGTCAGTTCGATGCGCCCGCCTCAGGCGGGTTTCGGCTTCGCATTGTAGAACCCATCGATGGCATCTCTTAACGACAGTCGCGCCCGGTGCAGCCTGCTCTTGATCGCCGGTACGGAATCCCCCGTGATTTCGGCTATTTCTTCGTAGCTCAAGCCGTCCACGTCTTTCAACAGGAAGACCCGCCGGTACTCCTCCGGGAGCCGATCCGTCGCCTGTTGGATCGCCCGCCCGAGCTCCGCGTCGAGGATCTGCTCGTCGGCCCGGCGGCTCCAATCGCTCTCCGGGTAGTCGAGCAGGTGGCCCCGGTCGTCGAAATCCGGACCCTCCGGCTCGGTCGTCGCGTCCACCACCCGTGCGTGGCGCAACCGCATCAGCGCGTTGTTGGCGGCGATCCGGTGGATCCAGGATCCGAACGCGGCGTCGCCCCGGAACTCGGCGAGGTGCTGGTACGCGGAGAGGAAGGTGTCCTGGACGATCTCCGCCGCGTCCGCCTCGGAGCGGGTCATCCGCAGCGCCAGGCCGTAGAGGTTGTCTCGATGACGCTCCACGAGCGCCTCGAAGGCGGCGATCTCCCCGCCCTGCGCCCGCCCCAGCAGCTGCTGGTCGGTGGCCTGCCCCGCCTCGTCCGCCATCGGAAACCGGCCCTTCTAGACAGAATGGATGGACCAGCGCTCGTGTGAACGTGGGTTACTCCGCTTGGCGGTGAAACCTAACGGCGCAGAGCCACAACAGGAGGCTGGTCCATGCAGAAGGTACGTTTTGTTGGTCTCGACGTCCACAGTCAGAGCATCGCAATCGCAGTCGGTGAGTCTGACGGGATGATGCCAGAGAATCTGGCAACTATCCCCAATGACACGGCGACTCTGCTCAAGAGGCTTCGCAGGCTGGGCCCTCTCGAGACACTGCGGTGCTGCTACGAGGCGGGGCCAACCGGGTTTGGGCTCTGCCGTGATTTGAAGTCAGCCGGCGTGGACTGCATCGTCGTCGCCCCCTCGCTTGTTCCGGTGCAGAGCGGTGACCGGATAAAGACCGACCGCCGCGATGCGGTCAGGCTCGCTCGCTTCCTTCGCTCCGGTGACCTCACCCCGATCTACGTCCCAAGCCAGGCGACCGAGGCGATGCGCGATCTGGAGCGCTCGCGCGACGATGCGAAGAAGGCTGAGCGGGTTGCCCGCCAACAGCTCGGCAAATTCTTGCTCCGACAGGGTCGGAGGTACGACGGCAAGTCCGCGTGGACGGCAAAGCATCTCGAGTGGATCCGCGCGCAGCATTTCGACCAACAGGCACAGGAGCGGGTCCTGGTCGACTACCTGAAGGCGGTGGAAGACGGAGCCGAGCGCGTGAATCGGCTCACGAAGGACATCGCCGAGTTGGTCGAGTCCTGGAGCCTGGCTCCGTTGGTAAAAGCGCTACAGGCCTTTCGCGGCGTCCAAATGGTCACGGCGGTGATCATCGCCGCGGAGCTTGCCGATCTGACGCGGTTCAAGAGCGCCCCCGAGCTGATGGGCTACTTGGGCCTTGTCCCGAGCGAGCATTCCAGCGGCGAAAGCAAGCGACGTGGTCGCATCACGCGAACGGGCAACGGCCACGTGAGACGGGTCCTCGTGGAGGCCGCCTGGGCCTATCGGTATCGACCGTCGATGAGCGACGAGATCCGCAAGCGAAACGAAGGCGTAGCTCCCGAGGTGAAGAAGATCGCGTGGAAGGCGCAGCAGCGACTCCACGGCCGCTATCAGAAGCTCATGGGCAGGGGAAAGACGAAGCAGAAGACGGTAGTCGCCGTCGCCCGCGAGCTCGCCGGTTTTATCTGGAGCGTCGGTCGCCAGACGCAGCTGCTAGCGAGCTGACCGACAAGGACAACCCACGAACGGAAAGGAGGAACTTGGAGGGTGAAGACGGCGGGCGATCGAGGGGACCGGTAAGGGGAATCCTCGTCCGAACTATGGGAGCGGCTCGCACAGCGAACGCCCGCGTCTAGAGAAAGGAAGCCCCCGGCGGATTCAGGTCATGCGGTAACCAACCCGCGCATATCAGTCTGATCAGCCGTCGCAGCTACCCTGACCTCGCCCGTCGTCTTCACCCCCCGAACGAAAACCCCAGAGGAGAAATCCAACCCGGAGGAGACCCTTGACGGGTCCATCCATATCAGTTCGTCACCACCGCCATCGCCAGATTGCTCTGGTACTGCGGCGTCCCGGCCGTGCCGTACTCAGAAAGCAGGATGAAGGCCTCGGCATTCCCCAGGGAGGCGTTGGCGGTGTTGGCCTGGATGGTGAGGTGAATCACGTCCCCGTTCTGACCGGTGGTCTTGTCGAGGGTGAGGCCGAGGTTGGCGGGGGACGCCCCGAGCACGTAGCTGTTGTAGTCGAGCGCGCTGACCCGCCAGGGCCCG
>DATKFK010000195.1:0-3337 GCA_035544375.1 Thermoanaerobaculia bacterium | reverse complement strand
GGCAGCGGAGCTCGGCCCGCGGCTCGCCGCCAGCCAGCAGGCCGAGGGTGCCCGGACCGCCCAGGCGACCCGGCCGGCCCAGGCGCTCCCGGCGCTCCCGGCGCTCCCGGCGATGAACGCGGCGCAGGCGCACGAGCTCCTGCGCCAGCTGCAGCTCGAGCGCGGGCGCCTGGAGCGCGAGCTGCACAGCCTGCGGCGGCCCGGCGGCGGCGGATCGCCGACCGTGTTCTACCTGGGCGGCGACGACTCCGTCGACCTGGTGCTCAACACCGGCCGCACGCGCGCCCAGGGCCCGCCGCCGGGCGAGCGCGACGACGGCGAGAACTACAACAACTACCTCTGAGCGGGAGACGGCCGGTAGCAAGCAGCAGGCAGGAGCACCAAGATGCGCAAGGCTTCAAATCTGACCGGTCCGGCTGCCGCCCTGTGGGCGCTGCTGCTCGCCGGCACCGCCGGCCTGCAGGTGGCCGCCCAGGTGTCGGCGGACCCGCCCGTCGACAAGCACGCCGAAAAATCGAAGCTCATCTGCATCGGCGAGGACGGCCAGGAAAAGATCATCGAGGGGAGCGGCACGCTGGTCAAGCGCGGCTACCTGGGAGTCGAGCTCAGCGACCTCACCCCCGAGCTGCGTGCCCACTTCGGCGCGCCCGAGCAGGCCGGCGTCATGGTGGCCAGGGTGGTGGCGGGCAGCCCGGCCGAGAAGGCCGGCCTCAAGATCGGCGACATCCTCACCAGCCTCGACGGCAAGCCCGTCGAGTCCAGCTGGGACGTCCGCTCCCGGGTCCGGCCGCTTGCCGAGGGCACCGTCGTGCCGATCGAGGTCTGGCGCGACGGCAAGTCCCAGGCCCTCAGCGCCGTCGTCGCGCAAAAGGAGCGGCGCGAGATCGACCTCTCGCCGTTCCTGATGAAGGGCGCCGACGCCGAGCGCATCATGACCTTCCGGCGCCTGCCCGGAACCGCCGCGGAAGGCGACGCGCTCGACGGCGCCGTCGCCTCGCCCAAGCTCCACCTGCAGCCGCGTGTCTCGCCGCGCGAACAGATGCTGGAAAAGAAGCTCAAGGCGCTCGAGAAGCGGATCAACGAGCTGGAAAGCCGCCTGCCCAAGCAATGATCGCCACCGGGCCGGCCGCGCCGCCTGCCTGCCCGGCCGCGATCGCCGGGCCGGCCCGGACCGCCCGCCCGGCCCTGATGGCCGCCCGCCTGACCTCGATGGCCGGCATGGTCCTCGCCACCCGCCTGGCACTGACGGCCGCCGGACTGACCCTGGGCGCCGCGCTGGCCGGCGCGGCGCCGGCGGGCGCCGACCTGCTGGTGTCGAGCAGCGGCTTTTCGAGCGTCGCGCGGTTCGACGGCACGACCGGCGCCCCCCTCGGCACCCTCGTCACGCCGGGAGAAGGGGGCCTCGACTCGACCGACGGCCTGGCCTGGGGCCCGGACGGCAACCTCTACGTCGCCAGCGAGAGGTCGAGCCAGGTGCTGCGTTACGACGGCAAGACCGGCGCCTTCCTCGGCGTCTTCGTGGCCGCCGGCAGCGGCGGCCTTGACATCGCCGAGAACCTCATCTTCGGCCCGGACGGCAGCCTCTACGTCGGCAGCAACGAGAGCAACCAGGTGCTGCACTACGACGGCAAGACCGGCGCCTTCCTCGGCGTCTTCGTGGCCGCCGGCGCCGGCGGGCTCGCCGGCCCCACCGGCCTGGCCTTCGGAGCCGACGGCGACCTGTACGTGGCCAGCAGCCGCACCAGCGCCGTGCTGCGCTACGACGGCAAGACCGGCGCCTTCCTCGGAGCCTTCGTGCCGGCCGGCAGCGGCGGCCTGAACACCCCGGTCGGCATCGCCTTCGGGGCCGACGGCAGCTTCTACGCCAGCAGCCTCGACACCGACGAAGTGCTGCGCTACGACGGCAAGACCGGCGCCTTCCTCGGAGCCTTCGTGGCGGCCGGCAGCGGCGGCTTGAGAGGCGCCTACAGCCTCGTCTTCGGGCCCGACGGCAACCTCTACGTCAACAGCTTCAGCAACAACCAGGTGCTGCGCTACGACGGCAAGACCGGCGCCTTCCTCGGCGTCTTCGCGAGCGGCAACGGCCTGCTGGGCCCGACCTACCTGATCTTCACCCCGCACACCGCCGGCTGCCAGGACGACGCCAACCGCATCTGCCTGCAGCAGGGCCGCTTCCGCGTCTCCGCCGCCTGGCAAACCGCGCCGGGTGCATCGGGCGCCGGCCAGGCGGTCCGTCTCACGCCCGACACCGGCTGGTTCTGGTTCTTCGACCCGAACAACCTCGAGGTCGTGGTCAAGGTCCTCGACGGCTGCGCGGTGGCGCCGGGCCGCTTCTGGGTCTTCGCCGGGGGGCTCACCAACGTCGAGGTCCAGTTGACCGTCACCGACACCACGACCGGCGCCGTGAAGACCTACCAGAATAGCCAGGGCACCCCCTTCGCGCCGCTTCAGGACACCGCCGCCTTCCCCTGCCCATGACCGCGGGCGCCGGCACCCCGGTGGCGGCCTTCTTCGGCACCGCCTTGCGGACTGATCGATCGGGCGGGACACCGGGCAACGGCCGGCAAGGTGGCGGCGCGAGAGAGCGCCACCACCCTGACCGGGCTTGATTTTCAGTGAACGCCGTCCGCGCCGCCGCAGGACGCCTCGGCTTTGGTCTGTCCCTGACCGCGATGATGGCGGCCGGGACGGCGGTCTCCGCATTGCCGGTCCTGCTGGCCTGATACGTTCGACGGGTCCGGCTGGTTCGGTGGGTTGGGCGTGACGCTTCCCGGGCACATGATCGTTTGGCCGTCGCAGATCAGCCGATCGGGCTGGCCGCTGCACTGACCTGAATAGCTGGAGCATTGCACCGAGGGGTCGGACTGGCAGACGATCCTGCACGGCTCGCCTTCGAGGTACGACGACTCCGGGGTCGTGTTGTCATAAAGATAGAAGACGCCGGCGTCCCAAGGGCCGGTGGAGGTATCCTCGGAGTCTCCGGAGCCGCCGCCGGAACCGCGAGGCCCCGGATGGATGATGGAAGGAGGCCTGGGCTGGCCGGGCGGTCCGGGGTGGCTCACGTGCGGCGGCCGCGTCCGCGCGGCGCTCTGGTCCGCCGCGCCGCCGGGACCGTCGGACCTGCCCGAGCGGCCTGAGCTCCCCGTGGCGCCCGAGCCGCTCGCGCTCCCCGAGCCACCCGCACCAGCCGCACCGCCACCCGAGCCGGTCCCTTTTCTTTCGCTGCCAGGATTGATCCGCTCCGGCGCCATCGGCTGCGGCGAAGCTTCGGTCACGTGGCGCGGTGCCGCGCCGGGCGCGGTGGCCGCGCTGCCACCGCCGCTGCTGCCGCTGCCGC
>DATKFK010000194.1:0-5044 GCA_035544375.1 Thermoanaerobaculia bacterium | reverse complement strand
GCTGTACACCGCTGAAGGGGCGAGGCGCTGGGGGCCGTCGATCCAGCAGGCCTACCAGCAGATGGACGAGATCGTCGGCGAGGTGATGCGGACGATGCCCAGGGACGCCTCCCTGCTGGTGCTCTCGGACCACGGCTTCGCCTCGTTCCGCCGCGGCATGAACTACAACACCTGGCTGGCGACCAACGGCTTCATGACCTTGACGGGCGAGGACACCAAGCGCAAGAACCTCGAGGACCTGTTCGGCCAGGGCGATTTCTTCGTCAACGTCGACTGGTCGAAGACCAAGGCCTACGCGCTGGGCCTGGGCCAGATCTACATCAATCTCGCCGGCCGCGAGGCCAAGGGGATCGTGCATCCGGGGGCGGAGTACAAGCAGGTCGAGGCGGCCATCATCTCCGGGCTCGAGTCCTACGTCGATCCGGCCACCGGCGAGCACCCCGTGGCGCACGTCTTCACCCGCGAAGAGGCGTACGGCACCTTCGATCCCGAGCTCATCCCAGATCTCATCCCCTCCAACAACGAGGGCTACCGGGTGGGCTGGCAGGACACCCTGGGCGGCATCGGCAAGAACATCGTCGAGCCCAACGATCAGATCTGGTCAGGCGACCATTGCTCGGTCTACCCGCCGCTGGTCAAGGGGATCCTGTTCACCAATTTCCAGCTCAGCCCCCAGGGCGCCGCCGCGGCCAGGATGGGAGACGTCATGCCGACCATCCTGGATCTCTACCACGTGCAGCCGCCCGAGCGCCTGGACGGCAAGAGCCTGCTGCCGGCGCGGCGATAGCTGGCGGGACCGGGTAGCCAGACCGCTCGACGCCGGCGCGGGCGGTCTGGGGCCTCGCGCGGTCCGGGCCCCGGGCAGCCGCGCGCGGCCCGGGCCGCGCTCATGAAAGTGTCGGAAGGGAGCGGGCGACTTCTAGCCGCTCTTCCCCGGGCACCTGCTGAGCCAGCGCTCGCAGCTTCGTGAGCGGGATCGAATATTGGCCGTTTTTGTTGCGTTTTCCCACGTGCGGCCATACCGTGCGACCTGGACCGTTGTACACCTCCTGCGGCAGCCCATTCCGCGACAGGCTGAACACGATGAGATGGGGCGGCTCCCGACGAAAGGAGACGGATCTTCCTTGGGTGGTCTTTATTTCGACCTTGCCGATCTGCACGCTTTCGGCATCGCAACCCAGCGTTGAGGGTCGCGCGAGGTCGAGATTGTATCGATAGGCGGCAAGTACCTCGCCAATACTCCCAAGGAGGTGACCGTCGATCGTGAATGGACGGCCCGGGAAGAGCTCCTCCGGGCGATCGACGATACGGTAAAGCTCGGAGATCAAGGCCGGTACCTCTTGTAGCGCTGCCTTGCTCGCCTGTTCGGTAGTCCGGGTGGCCAAGCTCTCTTCTACGAAGCTGGATCTCAGGGCGACCTTGGGTTCATCTCCCTGACTTGCCTTTGGCAGATGGGGAACCATCGAGCTCAAGCCTTTGGGATTCCCTGCCTCGACCGTGCCCCCCTCGGGCTTGATGACCAGGGTGGCATGGAGCGCCTCGAGGATATGGTTGAGGCGCTGGAGCGAGAGTTCGGAGCGGCTGGCAAAGACGCGGCTCAGGTGACCGGGATCGATGCCAGTTTCTTTGCAGAAGCGATAGCGCGAACCGTAGCGCTCCTCAATCAGGTCGGCAAGGTAGTCGCGATAGTCAGGCGGCGCGACTTTGCCCTGTGCAATGCCCAAGCGCGCCTCCAGATCCTGGCAAATCCTGTAGGTCATGGACGCCGTAGGCAGGTTGGCGCGACGAAGCTCCTCCGACCACCAGGACGAGAATGCCGACCACTCAGGCGCCGTCCCGTACGTGGCCTCGATTCTAGTCAGGAACGCGCGTTCTTTCTCGGTGAGGCTGCCCAGGTCCAAATTCCTGCCGGTGATGGTCTGATACGTCCACTCGATCAGAGGCGACGGCAACAATGAACCTCCGGCTCAAATCCTAAACGGGCGCCGCGTCTTGGCTTGGCGCCCTGACCGCGTGCCGCCTTGTCCAACCTCCGGCGTGCTTCGCATCCGGCCGGAGGTTGGACGAGGTTGCGGCATAGCGGGCGGGCATGGCCGCTTCCTAGACTTCCTTCGCGATCTCGATCGGAAGGGAGTGGAGATGCCACGTCCGCTGTTCACCACCAAACCGCTGCAGCAGCTTTTGTCAGAGGCCGATCAGGGAGAGGGCCGCCTGCGCCGGGTGCTGGGTCCGCTTCAACTCACCAGCTTCGGCATCGGCGCGGTGATCGGCGCCGGCATCTTCGTCTCGACCGGCGTCATCGCCCGCCAGACCACCGGCCCGGCGCTCATGCTCTCGTACGTGGTGGCCGGCCTGGCGTGTCTCTTCGCGGGCCTGTGCTATTGCGAGTTCGCCGGCCTGGTGCCGGTGGCCGGATCGGCCTACACCTATGCCTATGCCACGCTCGGCGAGCTGTTCGCCTGGGTGATCGGTTGGGACCTGACGCTCGAATATGCGGTCAGCGCCGCCACCGTCGCCAACGGCTGGTCGGGGTACTTCCAGAACGTGCTTGGCATCTTCGGCATCGCGCTGCCCGCCAGCGTCAACCGGCCGATGGTGATGGCGGCGCCCACGGGCGGGCTGGTGCCGACCGGCTCGATGATCAACCTGCCGGCGCTCGGCATCGTCCTTCTGGTGACCGCCGTCCTGGTCGTCGGCATCCGCGAGAGCGCGCGGTTCAACTCGGCCCTGGTCGCGGTCAAGGTCGCGGCAGTCCTCTTCGTCGTGATCGTCGGCGCCTTCTACGTCAAGACCGCCAACTGGCATCCCTTCGCCCCGTTCGGCTTCGCCGGCTTGAACCTCTTCGGCCACACGATCGGCGGCCGCACCGATGCCGCCGGCCAGCCGGTCGGCATGCTGGCAGGAGCGGCGCTGGCCTTTTTCGCCTACATCGGGTTCGATTCGGTGGCGACGCAGACAGAGGAGGCGCGCCGCCCGCAGCGCGACGTGCCGATCGCCATCCTCGGCTCGCTGCTCATCTGCACCGCGCTCTACATCGCGGTCGTGGCGGTGATCACGGGCATGGTCCCCTACACCGAGCTCGACATGACCGCGCCGGTCGCCGACGCCTTCCGGCGCGTCGGGCTGCGCTGGGCGCAGTTCGTCATTGCCCTTGCGGGTATCGCCGGCATCACCTCGGTCCTACTGGTGACCATGCTCGGGCAGGCACGCATCCTCCTCGCCATCGCGCGCGACGGACTGCTGCCGCCAGGCTTCTTTGCCGCCGTGCATCCGCGCTTCCGGACTCCCTGGAAGTCGACGCTGGCGACGGGCGCTTTCGTCGCCATCCTCGCCGCCTTCTTGCCGATCGACGTCCTGCTGCTGCTGGTGAACATGGGCACGCTTCTCGCCTTCGTGCTGGTCTGCGGCGCCGTCCTGGTGATGCGCCGCACCCACCCCGACGCCGCGCGCCCGTTTCGCGTCCCGCTGGTGCCCTTGGTGCCGCTGCTCGGCATCGGCTCGTGCGCACTGCTCATGTTCTCGCTGCCGGCCGTCAATTGGATCCGCCTCTTCGTCTGGCTCGGCATCGGCCTCCTCGTCTACGTGACGTACGGCCGGCGGCACAGTCACCTCACCGGGCGCGGGGCGCGGCCGGGACAGGACGGCAATTAGCCTGGCGGGAAGTGGGGCGCTGCCCCGATCATGCGCCGGCGGGGGGTGGCGTGCTGCCTACCCGAGGAGCCCGCCGACGCGCTCCGCGCACAGCAATCGTGGAACCGCCAATGGTAATGGAGTAGAAGCCCTCGCCCGTCGCGCTACAGTGGCTGGTCGCGGTGATTGAAAGGTCGAAGTTTCCCCTATCTATTCCGGCACTTGAGAGACCGCCCACCGAGAGAGACTATACAACCAAATTGGTCGTGCGCCGATTCTGAGGTGTCAGCACTAACGTGTCGCCGAGACGGTCCCTGGTAAGCACGTACACGCAGACGCCGCCGAAGTTAGGTCCGAGCCCGACCGACGCACCGTTCACGACTCCATCAAAGAAGTCCTTTTGAGCGGCGTGCGTACACCCAGACAGGCTCACAAGTCCCGGTCCGCCCGAAATGCCAACCACATCGAACGCGCCACCGACGATCGCAGTGTAGGGGCTCGCGCCTACCACCGTGTAGATTGTGCCAGCAGAAAGAGCGAGGCGACGAGCGACTCTCTCCGAGTCAGGTGCAATGGTCGGGTTCGTCGTCCTCCGAGTGGCTGTTTGAGTCTACGGAGCCGCCGGCGCGGCTGTTTGTAGCTGGCTGCGGGAGCGGACTCCTCCTGCGCCACGCCTCCTCGATGTCCAGAGCGTCCTCGGAATAGGGCGGTCGGGAATCTCGGCCGGTACCGTCGGCAACCTGGTTGTCTCTGCATATGGGTATGGGTCGATATGATTGACAGGGCCTCGTAGCATCGTTAGCTTAAAGCTTGGACACCTTCCCAGCCGTTTACAGCAAAGCGGGACTGTATGAGCGGGAGGAGGCTCCGTCCGCGAAGCCATTCCGAATCGAGCGAATTGCCTTCCAGCGCAGGATGAAGTGGTGGGCTCTGGACCGGTTACCGAGCCTTGCGCCTTTTCGCTGAAACAGTGACCGAAGGAGAGGATCGACTATGCGATGGCAACGAGTGCCAGCAGCGATGGCGGTGGCGTTGGTGACTATGTTCGGAGCTTCTTCAGTCACCGCCGCCGGTGACGACTGGAAGGAGAACCTTGCGGCCGCCCTAAGGAGTCGATACGTGATCACCACGAGAAACTGGACTGGGCACGTCGAGAGACCCGGTACAGTCCTTGTCATCCAGAAGGAGGGACTGAGAGCCGACCGGCCCAAGGTGGCGATGAAACCCACCGTGATCCGCAACGGCACGATCGAGGGCACCGGCGGCGGCGGACTGGTCCTCGGACTCGGCGGCCGCGCCCTCAAGACCGGCGATCATGTTTACATCTTCGACATTCGAGTAAAAGACGACGCGGTAGTGATGATCATCGGCACGGTCGATACCGTCGATGTGGTCGCGAGAGGATCGACACGCG
>DATKFK010000193.1:0-4050 GCA_035544375.1 Thermoanaerobaculia bacterium | reverse complement strand
CAGCACGCCGGTGACCTTCTTCGGCCACACCCACATCCCTTCGGTCTTCTCCCTCGAAGGGCGCCGCCTGGGAGTGACCGCGCTGCGCGGCGCCAGCGGCACCCTGGTGCTCGACAGGGAAGGCCGCTACCTGATCAACCCGGGGTCCATCGGCCAGCCGCGCGACCGCGACCCCCGGGCCTCCTTCATGACCTACGACAGCGAGCGCCGGCTGGTTCGCTGGTACCGCCTTCCCTATCCCATCTCAGCCGCCCAAAGGCGTATCCTGAAGGCCGGCCTGCCGCACGCCCTCGCCGACCGCTTGGCGCTTGGGGCCTGAGCGAGGAAAACCGATTGCCGAAGCGAAGGGGAGGGGGCCCGGGGTCTCCGCAGGACGCATGCTACAATCCGCCGATCCGAAACCAAGGTTCGAGCGCCGTGCTCCCCCCAAAGGTCGATTCAGTGTCCCGCTCGGTTACTTCGCATGCTATTCACCGGCCCTCTGCGTCCCTGGCTGCGTTGCGACCTGCCGGGAGTGCCGCAATGGCTGGTGACTGCGGCCGCCTCCTCGACATAAGTTTCGACTATGCCTGCGTCGGCGACGCCTTGCCAGGAACGCAGATGACTCGGCGACTAGCAAGCGAATTAACCGAGCGGGACACTAGGGCACTCGTGGGCCAGGGCGGCCCACTGCTGATTTCCTTCGTTATCTGTGCAGAGCAACCAAGGAGGAGGAGCCATGGCCAGGAGAAACAGGGGTATCTCGCGGCGTGAGTTCATGCAGGCCGCCGGCACCGTCGCCGCCGGCTCGCTGATCTTCCCGGTCCGGGGGCGCGCACAGCAGAAGACGCTCAAGATCTGCCAGTGGAGCCACTTCGTGCCGGGCTACGACAAGTGGTTCGACGGCGTGTTCTGCAAGCAGTGGGGAGAGAAGCACAACACGCAGGTGATCGTCGACCACATCGCGATCGGCGAGATCAACGCCCGCGCCGCCGCCGAGGTGGCGGCCAAGAAGGGACATGACCTGTTCATGTTCCTGTCGCCCCCCGCCGCTTACGAGCAGCAGGTCATCGACCACGCCGAGATCTACCAGGAAGTCGAGAAGAAGTGGGGCAAGACCAACGACCTGGGCCACAAGTCGACCTACAACCCCAAGACCAAGAAGCACTTCGCCTTTTCCGACTCCTTCGTGCCCGACCCCCCCAACTACCGCAGGGACCTGTGGTCGCAGGTCGGCTACCCCAACGGCCCGGACACCTGGGACGACGTGCACAAGGGCGCCAAGGCGATCAAGGACAAGCTCGGCAACCCGTGCGGCATCGGCCTGTCGCAGGAGCTCGACACCAACATGGCGATGCGCGCCCTGCTGTGGGCCTTCGGCGGCGCGGAGCAGAACGAGGCCGGCGTGGTGGTGATCAACTCGAAGAACACCGTCGAGGCGGTCAAGTTCATGCGCTCCCTGTACAAGGACACCGAGACCGCCGAAGTGTTCACCTGGGACCCGTCCTCGAACAACCGCGCCATCCTGTCGGGCAAGGCTTCCTTCGTGCTCAACGCCATCTCGGTGACGCGCGCCGCGGAGAAGGACAATCCCGAGATGTCGCGCCAGATCCAGCTCACGCCGGCGCTCAAGGGCCCGGTCCGCCGCATCGCCTGCGAGCACGTCATGGATTGCTACGTGATCTGGAATTTCGCCGAGAACGTCGGCGGCGCCAAGCAGTTCCTGGCGGACTACATGGACAGCTTCGGCGACGCCTTCAAGGCGAGCGAGTTCTACAACTTCCCGTGCTTCCCCGGCTCGGTGAAGAACCTCCAGCAGCTCATCGCCGACGATCCCAAGGCACAGCCGCACGACAAGTACAAGGTCCTCGGCGGCTCGCTGCAGACGGCCACCAACGTGGGCTACCCGGGCTACGCCACCGCCGCGATCGACGAGGTGTTCAACACCTTCGTGCTGCCGACCATGTTCGCCAAGGCGGCGCGCGACGAGATGAAGCCCGAGGAGGCGGTGGCCGCCGCCGAGAAGGAAATCAAGCGCATCTTCGACAAGTGGAAGTAGGCAAGCGGGCTCCCGGGGCGGTGCCATGGCGATCGTCGAAACGAGGAACCTCACCAAGGTTTTCAAGCAGGGGCAGCTCGGCGCCGTCAACGACATCAGCCTCCTGACGCGGGAAGGCGAGTTCATGGTCTTCCTTGGGCCTTCGGGCTCGGGGAAGACCACGCTGCTGCGCATGATCGCCGGGCTCGAGGAGCCCACCGGCGGCGACGTCCTGATCGGCGGGCGGGTGGTGACGGGGCTGCCGCCGCGCGAGCGGCGGATCGCCATGGTGTTCCAGAGCTACGCGCTCTATCCGCACCTGTCGGTCTACAAGAACATCGCCTTTCCCCTGCGGGCGCAGAAGGTGCCCAAGGAGGAGAGGCGGCCCAAGGTCGAGTGGGCGGCGGGGCTGCTCGGCATCGGCGAGCTGCTCGAGCGCAAGCCGCGCGAGCTGTCGGGCGGCGAGCGCCAGCGGGTGGCGCTGGCCAGGGCCATCGTGCGCGAGCCGAGCGTCTTCCTGCTCGACGAGCCGCTGTCCAACCTCGACGCCAAGCTGCGGGCCTCGGCGCGCGAGGAGCTGACCCAGTTCCACAAGCGCATCGGCACGACCACCATCTACGTCACCCACGACCAGGTCGAGGCGATGGCGATGGGCGACCGCATCGTGGTGCTCGACAAGGGAGTGGTGCGCCAGGTGGGCTCGCCGCGCGAGGTCTACGACGATCCGGCGGACACCTTCGTCGCCACCTTCCTGGGCTCGCCGCCGATGAACCTGGTCGATCATGGCGAGGTCCTGGCCGGCTTCCGTCCCGAGCACCTGCTGCCCGCGGTCCTGGTCGAGGGTCCGGCGGTGGCGCTCACCGCCCGCGTGACCGGCGTCGAGTACCTGGGCAACGAGCGGGTCCTCTACGCGCAGATCCAGGACGGCCGCTTCGCCGGCAAGCGGCTGATCGGCAGGCTGCCCTCCGTCTACCACGTCGAGATCGCGGAAGGGGAGAGCGTGCGGCTGGCGATCCCCGAGCGCAACCTCCGTTATTTCGCCAAGAGCGACGGCCGGCGGGTCGAGCCGCGGAGCCTGGCATGGGAATGAGGCGCGGCGATCGCTTCTTGGGGGCGGCGATGTTCGTCCCCGCCCTGGTGTACATCGCGGGCCTGGTCGGCGTGCCGCTCGTCCTGGCCTTCCTGTACAGCGTCGGCAACGTCACGGTGGGCAGCGTCGGCTACAAGTTCGTCGGCCTCGCCAACTTCCGCAGCGTGCTGCAGAACCCCGCTTTCCGCGGCGCGCTGCTGCACTCCTTCGTCTTCACGGTGAGCGCCCAGCTCCTGGTGATCGTCGGCGCCAACATCCTGGCGATGGCGCTGCGCAACCCGTTCCGCGGCCGCGGGCTGGTGCGCTTCCTCACCCTGCTGCCCTGGGTGGCGCCGATCTCGCTGGGCGCCATCGGCTGGAAATGGATCCTGGATTCGATCTACAGCGTGGTCAACTGGGCCCTGGTGCAGGTCCACCTGGTGAAGCCGTTCGACACGCCGATGTGGTTGGGGGAGCCGACCCTGGCGATGCTCTCGGTCATCCTGGTGCACGCCTGGCGCATGATGCCGTTCTCGACCGTGATCCTGCTGGCGGGCCTGACCGCCATCCCCCGCGACATCCCCGAGGCGGCGGCGGTGGACGGCGCCGGCTTCTGGCGGACGCACTTCGAGATCACGCTGCCGATGATGCGGCCGGTCATCGCCGTGGCGCTGCTGTTCGGCATCATCTTCACCTTCACCGACATGACGGTGGTCTACATCCTGACCCGCGGCGGGCCCTACGATTCGACGCACGTGCTGCCGTCCTACGCCTTCTTCGCCGGCATCCTGGGCGGCAGCCTCGCCGAGGGCGCGGCGGTGTCGGTCTTCCTGGTGCCGATCCTGGTGCTGGTCGCCTGGGCGATGCTGCGCGTCGCGCACAGCTCGGAGGTCGTGTGACCGGCCGGCCGGGGGGGCCGCCGGGTGCTCGGGGTGTCCGCCTGCCGCCGGGCGTCCTGCGCTGG
>DATKFK010000192.1:0-2059 GCA_035544375.1 Thermoanaerobaculia bacterium | reverse complement strand
CGCTGTGCGCCACCTGCTTCATCACCTGCGCGACGAGAAAGCCGAGGAGTCCCGTCTTGCCGTTGCGATAGCGCTCCACCTGCGCGGGATGAGCGGCGAGAACGCTCCGGACGACGGGCAGCAGCTCGGGGCGCAGCCGTTCGAGCAGCTCGAGGTCCTGCGCCGAAAGCGGAGCGGCGACCTTGGCCTCCTGCACCTTCGCCACTCTCGGTTCGGGGGCCGGCCGCACGGCGGGTGCGGCGGCCGCAGCCTTCTGGACCTCCTGTCCCCACGAGTCCCGGAGCGGCACGATGCGGTTGAACACGGGATGGCCGGGACTCGAATCGACGGGATCGCGGAAGAAGTAACCCTGGCGCTCGAATTGGAGTCGTTCTCCCAGCGCCGGGTCGAGCGCCGACGGTTCGATGCGGCTGCCCGTCAGCCATTCGCGGGACCGCGGGTTGAGGCAAGCTTCGAAGCCCCCTTCCTCGAGATCGGGACGCTCGACCCGGAACAGGCGGTCGTAGAGTCGGACCTCGACGGGCAGGGAGTGGGCCGCCGACACCCAGTGCAGGGTGCCCGGCACCTTGCGGCCGTCCTCGGCCGAGCCGCCGCGCGTGGCGGGGTCGTAGGTGCAGCGGACCTCGATGACCTCGCCGCTGGCGGGATCCTTGATCACGCTCTGGCAGCGGACGAAATAGGCATAGCGCAACCGCACTTCGCGGCCCGGGGCGAGACGATGGAAACCCTTGGGCGGCACCTCCGCGAAATCGTCATGTTCGATGTAGAGGACGCGCGAGAAGGGCACCGGCCGGCTTCCCTCCTTGGGGACGTCGTGCGGGTAGTACGGAGCGTCCAGCTCTTCGACCTGGCCTTCGGGGTAGTTCTCGATCACCAGCTTCAACGGTCGCAGCACGCAAAGCACCCGCGGAACCTGGGGATTGAGGTCCTCGCGCTGGCAATGTTCCAGCAGCGTCACGTCCACCGTGCTGTTCGCCTTGGCGACGCCGATTCGCTCACAGAAGTCGCGCAGTGCCGCGGGAGTGAAGCCGCGGCGGCGCAGGCCGGCGAGGGTCGGAAGGCGCGGATCGTCCCAGCCCGCCACGAGTCCGCGCTCCACGAGCTCCAGCAACTTCCGCTTGCTCATCAGCGTATAGGTCAGGTTGAGGCGGGCGAACTCCGTCTGCCGGGGAGGGTCCGGCAGGTGCAGGGAATCCATCAACCAGTCGTAGACCTCCCGGTTGTTCTCGAACTCCAGGGTGCACAGCGAGTGAGTGATGCCTTCGATGGCGTCCGAAAGCGGATGGGCGAAGTCGTACATCGGGTAGATGCACCAGGCATCGCCTCGGTGATAATGAGTGGCGCGCTTGATGCGGTAGAAGAGGGGGTCCCGCATTTTCATGTTGGGCGCGGCCATGTCGATCTTGCCGCGCAGCACGCAGGCGCCGTCCGCCAGCTCCCCGGCCCGCATCCGGCGGAAGAGATCGAGGTTCTCCTCGACCGTACGATCGCGGTAAGGGCTGTTCCGCCCGGGCTCGGTCACGGTGCCCCGGTACTCGCGGATCTGGTCTTCGGTCAGGCTGCAAACGTACGCTTTGCCCATCTTGATCAGCTCGACGGCGAATTCGTAGAGCTGCTCGAAGTAGTCCGACGCATGGAAGAAGTTCTTTCCCCAGTCGAATCCCAGCCAGCGCACGTCCTGCTGAATTGCCTTGACGTATTCCTGGTCCTCGGTCTCGGGGTTGGTGTCGTCGAGGCGAAGGTGGCAGGTGCCGCCGTTCTCCAGGGCCAGGCCGAAGTTGAGGCAGATCGACTTGGCGTGACCGATGTGGAGGTAGCCGTTCGGCTCCGGGGGGAAGCGGGTGACCACCCTGCCGCCGTGCTTGCCGGCGGCGCGGTCGCGGTCAACCAGGTCGCGAATGAAGTCGCGTCCGGCAGTGGAGGTCGGGGCATCGAGCATCGCTGAGGTCCTCGGGTGAATGAAGCGCAACGCGGACAGACATGGAGCGGCGAGCCGATGGGCGAGCGGAGCCGCCGGGAGAGTATGACACCCCTCGACCTCGGCTCGCCAGCCGCGCCC
>DATKFK010000191.1:0-5430 GCA_035544375.1 Thermoanaerobaculia bacterium | reverse complement strand
GACCCGGAGGGCTACGGCGAGGCCGAGATCCGCTCGGAGCTGCAGGACCTCCTGGCGCTGCGCCAGGCCACCGGCCTGGTGGTGCCGGAGCCGGTGCGGGCGCGCGACGGCTCGCTGGTGGTGCGGGGCACCGGCGCCGGGCTTTCGCGCCCGCGCTGGTGCGCGCTGTTCCGCTGGGTGCCGGGGCGGATGGTGGAGGACGCGCCGACGCCGCGGCTGCTCGAACGGGTGGGAGAGATCTCGGCGCGGCTGCACGGCTTCTCCGAGCAATGGCTGCCGCCGGCGGGCTTCTCCCGCCCGCGGTGGGACGCGGCGGCGCTGCTCGGCGACGGGCCGGTTCTGGCTCCCGGGCAGGGCGCGCCGATCGTCACCGAGCGCGCGCGCGAGCTGCTCGAGGAGGCCGCCGGCGTGGTGCGCCGGACGATGGCCGATCTCGGTGAGGGGCGCGAGGTGTTCGGGCTCATCCACAAGGACCTCGAGCCCGACAACACCCTGGTCGACGGCGAGGAGGTGCACGCGATCGACTTCGCCGACGTCGGGTGGGGCCACTACCTCTACGACATCGCCGCCTCGCTGCTGCCGCTGCGCGAGAAGCAGGGCTTCGCCGCCATGCGCGACGCCTTCCTGCGCGGCTATCGCAGCGTCCGCCCGCTGCGTGCCGAGCACCTCGAGCTGCTCGAAACCTTTCTCATCGCGCGCAGCATCTTCGCCGCGCGGCTGATGACCGGCAGGCTATGGGACCTGCCGCAGATCCGCGAGTACGCCAACACCGCGGTGCCGCAGATCCTGGGCGGCATCCGCGTCTTCATGGAGCGCCGCCAGGCCGCCCGCGGCGCGGCGTCGGCGGCGGTGGTGGGCGGCAGCACCCAGACCACGGTGCAGTTCCTGTCGCTGCTGCGGAGCCGCGGCGTCAAGATCTGGGCCGAGGGCGAGAAGCTGCGGTACAACGCGCCGCGGGAGGCGCTGACGCCGGAGCTGCTGGCCGAGCTCAAGGAGCGCAAGGCGGAGCTGCTGGGCTTCCTGCGCCAGGGGCATGTGGCGCGCCGGTCGGGGGCGCCGTCGCGCATCGCCGCGGCCCACCGCGAGCGCCCGCCGCTCTCCTTTGCCCAGCAGCGGCTGTGGTTCATCCACCAGCTTTTCCCGGACGGCACCGAGTACAACATCGCGCGCGCCGTGCGCCTGCGCGGCAAGGTGCGGGTCGACGTGATGGCGCGGAGCCTGGCGGCGATCGTGCGCCGGCACGGCGCCCTGCGCACCACCTTCGCGCTCGACGGCGGCCAGCCGGTGCAGGTGATCGCCCCCGGCCTCGCCGTGCCGCTGCCGCTGGTCGATCTGGGCGGCCTGCCCGGCGAGCGCCGGGAGAGCGCGGCCTGGCGCCTGGCGATGGCGGACGCGCGCCGGCCGTTCGACCTCGCGCGCGGGCCGCTGCTGCGGGTCTTCCTGCTGCGCTTGGCGGCCGACGATCACATCGCGCCGAGCACCATGCACCACATCATCGGCGACGGCTGGTCGAGCGGCATCCTGTTCCGGGAGCTGGGCGTTGTCTATGGCGCGCTGGTGCGCCGCGAGGCGCCGCCGCTGCCCGAGCTGCCGATCCAGTACTCCGATTTCGCGGTCTGGCAGCGGGAGTGGCTCACCGGCGAGGTGCTCGCCGAGCAGCTGGCGTACTGGAAGGATTTGCTGGCGGGCGCGCCGCCGCTGCTCGAGCTGCCCACCGACCGGCCGCGCTCGGCCGTGCAGAGCTCGCGCGGCGAGCGGCGGCCGCTGCTCATCCCGCGCCCGCTCGCCGACGGGCTCAAGGCGTTCGCCCAGGCGCAGGGGGCGACCCTGTTCATGATCCTGCTGGCGGCCTGGAAGACGCTGCTGTGCCGCTGGTCCGGGCAGGACGACGTCGTCGTCGGCTCGCCGATCGCCAACCGCAACCGCACCGAGATCGAAGGCCTGATCGGCTTCTTCGCCAACACGCTGGTGCTGCGCACCGTCTTCGAGGGCAACCCCACGTTCCGCGCGGTCCTGGGCGCGACGCGCAAGGTCACGCTCGGCGCCTACGCCCACCAGGACCTGCCGTTCGAGAAGATCGTCGAGGAGCTGCGGCCGGAGCGCAACCTGGCCCAGACGCCGCTGTTCCAGGTCATCTTCACCTTTCAGAACGTGCCCTATCCGGACATGGACGTGGCGGACTTCCGGATGACGCTGATGCCGCCCACCAGCCGCGCCGCGATGTTCGACCTGACCTGCAACATGAAGGAGATGCCCGAAGGGGTGCGCACCTCGTTCATGTACAAGGAGGACCTCTTCGACGGCGCCACCGTCGCGCGCCTCGCCGACCACTACCTGCGGCTGCTCGCGGCCGTCGCCGCCGATCCCAACCAGGGCATCCGCGAGCTGCCGCTGCTGTCGGCGGCGGAGGCGCAGCAGCTGGTGCGGGAGTGGTGCGACACGGCGGCCGACTACGGCGCGGCGGCGGCGGGCCTGCACGAGCTGATCGCGGCGCAGGCGGCGCGCACGCCGGCGGCGGTGGCGGTGGTGGCGGGTATCGCACGCATGGCGGGCGCGGTGGGCGAAGCGGGCGTGGCGGGCGAAGCGGGCGCGTTGGGTGAAGCGGGCGTGGCGGCTGAGGCGGGCGAGGTGGGCGCGGAGCGGGTGACCTACGGCGAGCTGGTGGCGCGGGTCTCGGCGCTGGCGTGGCGCCTGCGGCGGCTGGGGGTCGGGCCGGAGTCGCGGGTGGGCCTGGCGGCGGAGCGCTCGGTGGAGATGGTGGTGGGGATCCTGGGGGTGCTGGCGGCGGGCGGGGCCTACGTGCCGCTGGACCCGGACCATCCGCGCGAGCGGCTGGAGACGATGATCGCCGACGCGCGGCCGCGGGTGTTGCTGATCCAGGAGCGGCTGCGGGAGCTGGTGCCGGCGCCGGCGGGCGTGGAGGTGGTGGCGCTCGACGGCGTGGCCGGGCCAGTGGGCGCGGCCGGCGCGGCGGCTGGGACCGGCGCGGCGGAGCCGGCCGGGTCGGCGGGGCCGGTGGGCGAGGCGGGGCCGGCGGCGTGGGCGCGGGTGTGGGACGAGAGCGCTGCGTACGTGATCTACACGTCGGGCTCGACGGGGCGGCCGAAGGGCGCGGTCAACACCCACGGTGCGGTGCGCAACCGGCTGCTGTGGATGCAGGCGGCGTACGGGCTGGGCGCCGGGGATGTGGTGGCGCAGAAGACACCGTTCGGGTTCGACGTTTCGGTATGGGAATTCCTGTGGCCGCTGATGACGGGGGCGCGGCTGGTGATGGCGCGCCCGGGCGGGCACCAGGACCCGGCGTACCTGCGGCGCCTGATCGTGAGCGAAGGGGTGACAACGCTCCATTTCGTGCCGGCGATGCTGCAGGCGTTCGTGGCGCAGGAGGGGCTGGCGGAGTGCCGGTCGCTGCGGCGGGTGGTGGCGAGCGGCGAGGCGCTGCCCGGCGAGCTGGCGCGGCGCTTCGCGGCGCGGCTGCCCGGGGTCGAGCTGCACAACCTGTACGGCCCGACGGAGGCGGCGATCGACGTCAGCTCCTGGCGCTGCGAGGCGGAGAGCGAGCGCGAGCCGGTGCCGCCGGTACCCATCGGGCGGCCGATCGGCAACCTGCGGCTGCGGGTGCTGGACCGGGAGCTGCGGCCGGTGGGAGTGGGGGTGGTGGGCGAGCTGTACATCGGCGGAGCGGGCCTGGCGCGGGGGTACTGGCAGCGTGCGGAGCTGACGGCGGAGCGGTTCGTGCCGGAGGCGCTGGGCGAGGAGCGTGGGGGCCGGCTGTACCGGACCGGGGACCTGGCGCGGTGGCGGGTGGGCGGCGAGCTGGAGTACCTGGGTCGGGTGGACTTCCAGGTGAAGGTGCGCGGCGTGCGCATCGAGCTGGGCGAGATCGAGGCGGCGCTGGCGGCGCACGCGGGGGTCCGGGAGGCGGTGGTCGCGGCGCGGCCCGGCCCCGCCGGCGGCGACCTGCGGCTGGTGGCGTACGTGGTGCCGGCCGGCACCGCGGCGGGGGCGGCGGGCGCGGTAGCGGCGGTGGCGGGAGCGGTTGGCGCGGTGGGTGCCCCTGGCGCGGTGATGGAGACCGGAGCAACCGGCGCGTCGGGACTCGCAGGCCCGAGCGCGGCCGAGCTGCGGCAGCACCTGCGCCGCTCGCTGCCGGAGGCGATGGTGCCGCAGGCGTTCGTGACGCTTCAGGCGCTGCCGCTGTCGGCCAACGGCAAGGTGGACCGCAAGGCGCTGCCGGAGCCGGAAGCGGACACGCGGGAGGCCGCCGGCGACCGGCCGCCGCGCAGCGCGCTGGAACGGACGCTGGCGGGCATCTGGCAGCGGGTGCTGGGGCGCGAACGGGTCAGCGCGGAGGCGAGCTTCTTCGATCTCGGCGGCCATTCCCTGCGGCTGGCCGAGGTGCAGGTCGGCATCCGGCAGGAGCTTGGCGTCGAGCTGTCGATGCTGGAGCTGTTCCAGCACCCGACCGTGGCGGCCCTGGCGCGGCTGCTGCGCCGGCGCTCGGGCGAGCTCGAAGACGAGGAGACGGTGGCGGCCGCGCTGGCCGCGGCGGCGCCGGCGGTGCAGGCCACGGCCGCGGGAGCACGGGCAGACGGCACCGCCGCGGCCGCCGGGGTGGCAGAGATCGCGGTGGTGGCGATGGCGGGGCGCTTCCCGGGAGCGCGCGACGTCGAGGAATTCTGGTCCAACCTGCGCGCGGGGGTCGAGTCGATCCGCGTTTTCAGCCGCGAGGAGATGCTGGCCGCGGGAGTGGACGAGGCGCTGCTCGAGCGCCCCGATTGGGTGCCGGCGGGCGGGGCGCTGGCCGACGTCGAGCTGTTCGACGCCCCGTTCTTCGGCTTCAACCCGCGCGAGGCCGAGATGCTCGACCCGCAGCAGCGGCTGTTCCTGGAATGCGCCTGGGAAGCGCTGGAGCGCGCGGGCCACGCCCCGGGCACCGCTGACCGCGCTGACCGCGCTGACCGCGACGGTGGCCCCGGCCGGCCGCGCGTCGGCATCTACGCCGGGGCCTCGACCAGCACCTACGCGCTCAACAACCTGGCCTCGAACGCCGAGCTGGTGGCGTCGGTGGGCAGGTACCAGACGATGCTGGGCAACGACAAGGACTACCTGGCGACCCGCATCTCGTATTGCCTCAACCTTAAGGGACCGAGTGTCAGCGTGCAGACCGGCTGCTCCTCGTCGCTGGTGGCGGTGGCCTTCGCCTGCCAGGCGCTGGCCGACGGCCATTGCGAGATGGCGCTCGCCGGCGGCGCCAGCGTCGAGGCGCCGCAGCGCGCCGGCTACCTCTACGAGCCCGGGCACATCCATTCTCCGGACGGCCACTGCCGCGCCTTCGACGCGCGGGCGGCGGGGACGGTGGCGGGCAGCGGGGTGGGGGTGGTGGCGCTCAAGCCGCTGGCGGCGGCGCTGGCGGCGGGCGATCCGGTG
>DATKFK010000190.1:0-2565 GCA_035544375.1 Thermoanaerobaculia bacterium | reverse complement strand
TTGCCGGTCAGGATCAGGTCGAGCGCCGCGGCGATGCCGATCAGCCGCGGCAGCCGCGTCGAGCCGCCCCAGGCCGGGACGATCCCCAGGCGCACCTCGGGCAGGCCGATGCGGGTGTCGGCGCGGTCGCTGGCAACCCGCCAGGTCGAGGCGAGGGCGATCTCGGTGCCGCCGCCCATCGTGACGCCGCGGATGGCGGCGATGGTGGGGAAGGGAAGCGCCGCCCAGGCGGCGAACAGCCGCTGGCCGACGCGCGATCCGGCCTCCGCCTCGATCGGATCGGTGACGCGGGCGATCTCGTCGACGTCGGCGCCGGCGATGAAGCTGCCGGGCTTGCCCGAGAGCAGGACCAGGCAGCCGATGTCGGGACGCGCCGCCAGCTCGTCGAGCAGCTGCTCGAGCTCGGCCAGCGCGGGCCGCCCGAAGACGTTGACCTTCTTGTCGGGCAGGTCGAAAATGAGCGTCGCCAGGCGATCCTGGCCGACCTCGAGATGGAAGATGCCAGGCACCCGCGAATCCTCTAGGCGCCGCGGTGCGACGCTTCCGCCTCGGTGTAGAGGCGGTCGATGACGTTGCCGTATTTCTGATTGATCACCCGGCGCTTGACCTTCTGCGTCGGAGTCAGCTCGCCGGTCTCCAAGGTCCATTCGGTCGGGATCAGGTCCCAGGCCACGATCTTCTCGAAGCCAGGCAAATGGGCGTTGACCTTTTCGACCTCGCCCGCGTAGAGGTCGCGCACTCGCGGGTCGCCGAGCAGCTGGCCGACGTCCGCGGCCGGCAGGCCGTTCTTGGCGGCCCATGCCTTGAGGTGGTCGAACTCCGGCACCAGCAGCGCCGCCAGGAACTTGCGGCGGTCGCCGATCACCACGGCCTGGGCGATGAACGGGCTGCTCTTGAGCTCGTTCTCGAGCGGCGCCGGCGCGACGTTCTTGCCGTAGGCGTTGACGATCAGCTCCTTCTTGCGGTCGGTGATCCGCAGGTAGCCCTCGCCGTCCAGCTCGCCGATGTCGCCGGTGTGGAACCAGCCCTCGGCGTCGATGGCCTCGGCGGTCTCCTTGGGGAGGTTCCAGTAGCCCTTCATCACGTTGGGACCGCGCGCCAGGATCTCGCCGTCGGCGGCGATCCGAACCTCGACTCCCGGAATGACGCGGCCCACGCTGCCCATCTTGACGCCGGAGGTGCCGTTGGCGGAGATGATCGGCGAGGTCTCGGTGAGGCCGTATCCCTCGTAGATCGGGACGCCGGCGCCCCAGAAGAACTCGGCGACGTCGCGGGCCAGCGGCGCGCCGCCCGAGACGGCGAAGATGAAACGGCCGCCCAGGCGCTCGCGGATCTTGGCGAAGACCAGCTTGTCGGCAAGGCCGAGCTTAAAGCCCAGCAGCCCCGGCGGGTGTTCGAGCTTGAGCCGCCAGGGCAGCGCCTCGCGGCCCACGGCGACCGCCCACGAGAAGATGCGCTGGCGGATCGGCGAGCTGGCGGCGACGTTCTCCTGCACCCTGGCGAGCACCTTCTCGTAGACGCGCGGCACCGAGACGAAGATCTGGGGCCGCACCTCCAGCATGTTTTTCGGCACCGTCGCCACCGACTCGGCGTAGGCGATCGAGCACCCCTTGAAGAAGTAGCCGTAGTCGACGATGCGCTCGAAGGAGTGCGAGAGCGGCAGGAACGAGAGGGCCTGGTAACCGTCCTTGAACGGCAGCACCGTCATCCCCGCCTCGAGGTTGGAGGCGAGGTTGCCGTGGGTGAGCATGACGCCCTTGGGCTGGCCGGTGGTGCCGCTGGTATAGATGAAGGTGGCGAGGTCCTCCGGGCGCGCGGCGCGGGCCGCGGCCTCGAACCGTGCGACATCCGGGTTGGCGCCGCGCTCGAGCACCTGGTCCAGGGTCAGGACCCTGGGATCGTCGCTGGTGCCGCGGATCAGCACGTAGTGCCGGACGTCCGGCAGCTCGGCGGCGTGGGCGAGCAGCCCCTCGAGATGCGCCGTGGTCTCGGCGAACACCACCTTGGCGCCGCAGTCGTTGACGATATAGGCAGCCTGGTCGGGCAGCAGGGTGGGATAGATCGGCACCAGCACCCCGCCGGTGCAGAGGGTGGCGAAGTCGACCGCCGGCCAGTGCGGGCCGTTCTCGGCCATCAGAGCGACCCGGTCGCCACGCTCGATGCCCATTGCCGGGAGTGCGGTGGCGAGGCGGCGCACGCGGTCCACCAGCTCGGCGGTCGAGACCGGCTGGTAGCTGCCTCCGACCTTGTGCAGCATGCAATCGGACCTGCCGTAGGTCGCTATCGTGAGAAACAGCTCCGTCAGGGTCGTTACCGCCATGGGTCCTCCCGAAGGGACGGTGAGCGCGAGACCGGCCGGGATTGTACCGCACCCTCCCGGCCAGCCGTCCGGCCGGGGGATCAGGGGCGGCGTCCTGCGAGCTCGGCGTCTTGACCGGCCTGGCGCGGGGCGGTATCCTCCATCGTTCTTGTGCAGCCCGCCGCCGCCTGCCTGTGGCGGCGAGCCTGTCAGTACCCACCGGGGCGTAGCTCAGCTTGGTAGAGCGCACGGTTCGGGACCGTGAG
>DATKFK010000189.1:0-6101 GCA_035544375.1 Thermoanaerobaculia bacterium | reverse complement strand
GGCGCCGCAACGCCGTCGACGGCGTGTCGCTCTCGCTGCCCGAGGGCGCCGTCTATGCCTTGCTGGGCCGCAACGGCGCGGGCAAGTCGTCGCTGGTGCGCTGCCTCCTGGGACAGCAGCGCGCCACTGCGGGTCGCGCCCTGCTCTTCGGACGCGACGCCTGGCGTCATCGGGCTACCCTCATGGCACAGGTGGGAGTCGTGCCCGAGCAGCCGGACGCGCCGCCAGGCGTCACCGCCCGCCAGCTCGCCCGCCTGTGCCGGCCGCTCTACCCGTGCTGGGACGGCAGCGGCTTCGAGGCCCGCCTGCGGCGTTTCGACGTGCCAGCCGACCGGCCCTTCGGGCGTCTCTCCAAGGGGCAGCAGGGGCACGTCGCTCTCGCCCTGGCGCTCGCCCCGCATCCTCGCCTGCTCATCCTCGACGATCCCACGCTGGGCCTGGACGCGGTAGCCCGGCGCGCCTTCTTCGAGGAGCTGATCGGCGATCTCGCCGACCGCGGCACGACCGTCCTCTTGACCACGCACGATCTCGCCGCGGTCGAGCGCATCGCCGACCGCGCCGGCATCCTCGCCGGCGGACGTCTCCTTCTCGACGAGGAGATCGAGCGGCTCAAGCAGCGTTTCCGGCACATCTGGCTGCCCTCCCCGACGCCCGGCGCCGACGCCGCCTTGGACGCCCTCTCGCCGCGCGGACGGGTGAGACGCAATTGGCGCGTCGAGACCCTGGTGGAAAACTTCGACGAGGAGCGCTTCCAGGCCTTTCAGGCCAGCCCTTCAGGCGCCGGCGCCGAGGCTTCGCCGCTCACCCTGGAAGAGATCTTCGTCGCCTTGACCGGCGAGGGCAGCCGCCAACTGGCGCCTGGCGCCGAGGGAGATCCGCGATGAGAGGCGCGGCCGCCGTCCTGCGGCACGAGCTCGCCCAGCGCCGGCTGCTGCTCCTGGCCAGCCCGCTGCTCGGTCTGCTGGCGCTCGCCGCACCGCTGCTTCCCGGCACCGCCGACGCCGGCGGCGCCGACCTGCGCGACACCGCCGTCCTCTTCGTGGCGCTGGCGCTCTCGGGCTTGACCGCGCTCCTCCTCGGCTCCTCGGTGATCGGCGCCGATCTCGCCGCGCGCCGCCTCGCCTTCTTCTTCTCCCGCCCGCTCTCGGGCGCGGCGATTTGGGCAGGAAAGCTCGGCGCCGCGGTGATCTGCGCCTGGTCTGCCGCCCTGCTCGCCCTGCTGCCCGGCCTGCTGGTCGACGTCGCGGCCGGCGCCGGCGGCAGCCTGCTGTACAACGCCCTGGTTCCTCGGCCGCTGCTGGCGCTATGGCTCGGCGCCCTGCCGCTGCTCGTTCTGGTGACTCACTTCGGCGGTGTCATCCTCCGCACTCGTTCGAAGTGGCTCGCGCTCGACCTGGCGGGTGCCGTGACCACGGCCGCGGTCGCGCTGGTGACCTTCCGGCGGCTGCAGTACTGGGCGTGGCTCGACCCCGGGTGGGTTGCGCGTCTTGCCGCCGCCGGACTTGGGCTCGCGAGCATCGGCCTGCTGGCGGCGAGCGCCGCCCAGGTGATCGCCGGCCGCACCGATCCCGTTCGCGGGCACCGGAGCCTGTCGCTGACCTTCGCCGGCATCAGCCTGGCCGGGGTGCTCGCCTTTGCCGCGGTGGCAGTGCGCTGGCTCGCCATCGGTCCGCAGAACCTGGACCGATGGTCTTTCGCCGCGGTCTCCCCCGGCCAGGCATGGGTTGCGCTCTCCGGCCCGGCCCCCGGTCCGCCGGAGTACGCCGCGTCCTTTCTCCTTCACGTCGGCTCGGGCCGCTCGCTCCGCACCCGCTTCGCTCGGGGCACGGACGACGTCTTTCCGGTCGCCTTTTCCGCCGACGGCCGGCGCGCCGTCTGGGCCGAGTACGACGGCGCGCAGGAATCCTCTCCCGTCGTGCTGCTGATGGACCTCGACCGGCCCGCCGCCGAACCGGTGCGCACAGCGATCTTGGAGCGCGAGCTGCCCGGCCGGCTCGCGATCTCGCCTCACGGCGACCGGGTCGCGGCCGTCGAAGGTAAACGGGTCTCGGTGTACGAGCTCGCCGGCGGCCGTCTCCTGGCGACGCACTCCTTCGAGGACCTGGGTGAGTGGCCGGAACCTGTGTTCATGGGAGAGGACCGCCTGAGGATTCTGCTCTCCCGGTGGAACGTGGTGACGGTGGCCGATCTCGACATCCCCTCCCGGAAGCTCGTCGCCGTGGCCACGTTCCCGGATCTCGGCTGGCGTCGCAGCCTGAGCCCGGATGCCAGCCGCATCGCCATCAACAGCCCGGCGGGCGCGGTCGCGGTCTTCGATCTTGCCGGCGGCCGGCAGCTCGCCAGGCTGAGTCAACAGGGCGCGCGGGTCCGCGCCAACTACCTGGCTGACGGCCGCCTGGCGAGGCAGGTCGTCGGTCCGGACGGCGCCGAGCTGGTCCTCCTCGACGGCGACGGCCGGCGCCTGCCGGACTCTCCGCGGTTCCGGCTCCCGCCCGGGGCGGCGTTCGGCTGGATCTTCCAGGCCGACGCCGACCGTCTGCTCGCGCGCGAGGACTTGGAGAGCCGCGAGGGCGACCTTCAAGCCGGCTGGAAGCTCCTCGACCTGCGGCGAGGCCGGATGCTCTCGATCGGGCCTCGCAGTTTGCAAGCGCTGATGCCCCCCTCGCCGCTCACGCCGGCGGGGAAGGCGCCGCTGTTCACCGACGGCACCCACCTGCTGCGCATCGACCTGGAGACTGGAAAGCGTCAGCTCCTCGGCCCGGCGCGCCCGTTCCATAGCGTCTACCGGCCGCCGATGTGAGTGATCCGCGCCGCCCGCGTCGGCGCCGAGGCCGCGGCGGCCTTCGCTCTGCGCGGACCGCGCCCGCGGGGCCGCCGCCGCGGGTCTCGGCCCGGTCGCGCGATCCACGGTAGGATGGGCCGTCGATGCCGCGGTTCGGACCTCGAGCTTGCCGCCGCGGGCCGGGCATGGTCCAGCGGCCCTGGTCCCGGGTTCCGGACTCAGCGATGGGGGATTCATGATGCTGTCCAGTCTGCTGCGCCGCAGCGGTTTCCTTGCTCTCGGCCTGGCGTTGTTGATCGTGGCCACGCCAGCCGCGCTCGCCCATGCCATCCTGGTCGAGGCCAGCCCGGCCGCCGGATCGACGGTCGGCGGCCCGGACGTCGTGGTCCGGCTGCGCTTCAACTCGCGCATCGACGGCGCCCGCTCCCGTCTCGCCCTGGTGCAACCCGACCGGCAGGAACGGCCGGTAACTCTTGACCCGCAGCAGGCGCCGGACCGCCTGACTGCCAAGCTCGCCGGCATCGCGCCGGGCGCCTACCGGCTGCGGTGGCAGGTGCTCGCCGCCGACGGCCACATCACTCGCGGCGAGGTCCCTTTCCGGGTGAAGTGAGGCCGCGGCCGGGCCCGCCGGCACGCCGGCCGCGTGTCCGCCGGTGCGCGCCGATCTTTTTCAAATCCCACCGCCAGCGGCGACGCCGAGCCATGAAACAGGTGCCAATGGCAGCGATCGCGGACGACTAGCCCCGATGCTCCAGCTGCTCGACATCTTCGGCTTCCTCTCGGTCCTCCTGCGGGGCCTCACGCTCGCTCTGCAGTCGCTGGTCATCGGCGGGCTGGTGTTCGACCTGTTCATTGCCCGGGGCGAAACCGGCGCCGCCGCGGCCCGCGCCGGCCGGCGCCTGCTGGCCGGCAGCGCGCTCGGCCTGGCCCTGGCCCAGGCGGGTTTCCTGGCGGCCGACGCCGCTCTCCTGATGGCCACCACCGGCCTCGGGTTCGCCGCGGTGGCCGGCGCCGGCTTCTTCGTCGCCGGGGCCGCGGCCGCCATCGTTGCCCTCGCCATCGCCGGCCTGACTTTCAGCGCCGGACAGAGCCCCAGGCGTCCCGATGACCTCCAGGGCATCGAGATCTCCCGGGGTCCGTCGATTCCCCAGGGCCGCCCCGCGCTGGCCGGAGCCCTGGCGCTCTCGCTCGGCCTCCTCGCCGCCGCGGTGGCGACCAGCCACGCCGCGGCCCGGCTGGAAGACAGGGCGCTGCCGCTGACGCTCACCGCCCTCCACATGGCCGCCGCCGCCTGCTGGATCGGCGGCCTGCCCTACCTGCTGCTCGCCCTCGGCCGCGCGCCCGATGCGGCGGCGGCGCGGTCCATCGCCGGCCGCTTCTCGCGCCTCGCCCAGGGAAGCGTCGCCGTCCTTCTCGGCGCCGGCATCGGGCTGGCGGTCCTCTACGTCGGCAGCCCCGCCGCGGTCCTCGGCACCGCCTACGGCGCCATGGTCAGCGCCAAGGCGATCCTGCTCGCGCTGCTGCTCGGCCTCGGCGCCCTCAACTACTACGTGGTCCGCCGCGCCGAGGCCGGCGACACCTCCGGGCTCGCCCGCCTGCGGCGGTTCGCCGAGGCCGAGGTGGGCATCGGCTTCACCGTCATCCTGGCCGCCGCCTCCCTCACCTCCCAGCCGCCGGCCGCCGACCTCTCTCCCCGCGACTTGGTGTCGCTTCCCGAGATCGAGGCCCGCATGGCGCCGCGGCCGCCGCGCCTGGTGCCGCCCACGGCAACCGAGAGGCTGCCGCCGTCGTTGCGCGAGACCGCCGGCGGCAGCAAGGGCGCCGGCCGGCACGCCGTCGAAACGTACCTTTCCTACGTGCCCGGCCAGCTCGTCGAGCCGCCCACGCCCGGCGAGATCGCGCTCTCGGAGTTCAATCACAACGTCTCCGGCCTGGTGGTGCTCCTCGCCGGCCTGCTCGCCATCGCCGCCCGCGCCGGCTGGCGCTGGGCGCGCAACTGGCCGCTCGCCTTCCTCGCCCTCGCCGTCTTCCTCTTCCTGCTGGCCGACGTCGAATACTGGCCGCTCGGCCCGATTCCTTTCTGGCGCGGCTTCCTGGTCGCCGAGGCGCTGCAGCATCGGCTGGCGGTGTTGTTGATCGTCGCCTTCGCCTTCTACGAACGCCGGGTGCAGGTCGGCCGTGCCGCCTCGCCGTCCACCGCCCTCGTCTTTCCTTTCGTCTGCTTCCTCGGCGGCGCCCTGCTGCTCACCCACAGCCATTCGCTCAACAACCCCAAGAGCGAGCTGCTGGTCGAGCTGAGCCACGCCTCGATCGCCATCCTCGGCGTCGCCGCCGGCTGGTCGCGCTGGCTCGAGCTCCGCCTGCCGGACGGTCCGCGCCGCGCGCTCTCCTGGGTCTGGCCCGTCTGTTTGATCCTGGTCGGCGCCCTGCTGCTCGACTACCGCGAGAGCTGATCGCGATTCCGCTCGACAAACCGCTTCAGATCGGCGAGGCGCCGGCGGGTCTCGCGAGCGATCAACCGGCCGCCGAGGGTAGAACGCCAGCCGGGGCCGGCCGGGCGGCCGCCACCTCCTGGCGGCGCAGCTGCTGATCGATCATCACCGCCGCGATGCTGCCGGTGCCCATGGCGATCGCCACCTGCTGGGTGAGCGGCCGCAGGTCGCCGGCGATCCAGACGCCGGGGACGTTGGTGTCGCCGCGCTGCGAGCGCGGCACCGCGTGGTCGCCGCCCGGGCTCATCTCGACGCCGAGCTGGCGCGCCAGGTCGGTGCGGCCCGGCGACGGGCTGGAGACGAAGAACGCCTCCGCCGCCAGCGTCTCGCCCGATTCGAGCTCGAGACCGTGCAGGTTGCGCTTGTCGCCCAGCAGCCGGCGGATGGCGCCGGCGATCACCGGGATGCCCGCCGCCGCGAGCTGGTCCGCCCGCACGCCGCTCAGCGCCGTGTCGCCGGTCAGCAGCAGGCGCAGGCGCCGCGTGTACCGCATCAGGCCGAGAGCCAGCCCCGCCCCCGCATCGGCGGTGCCGACGGCGATCACCAGGGTGTCCTTGCCCACCACCTCCGGCGCTTCGCAGTCGGGGCAGTAGAACATGGTCCCCTTGCCCGCGTAGGCCAGGCAGGGCGTGACATCGCCGTCCACCGTCGGGTGGTAGCGCGCCACGCCGGTGGCCAGCAGCAGGGTGCGCGCCCGCCACTGTTTCCCATCCGCGCCGGTCAGGAGGAAGTCGCCGGCGGAGCCCGCGGCGCTCACCACGTTGCCGCGCGCCAGCTCCGCCCCCATGTCCCGCGCCTGGGCGCGCAGCCGCTTCTGGATCTCGGCC
>DATKFK010000188.1:0-4369 GCA_035544375.1 Thermoanaerobaculia bacterium | reverse complement strand
GGGGAGGCCGCCGGGAGCGGCGCCCGGGATCTCGCGGTCGCCGGCCGGCTCCTCACGAGCATCCGCCGGGGCGCCGCGGACGCCATCCGGACCGGCCAGCCGGAGGAGCGCGGCACGCAGCAGGGGACCGGCGGCGAGATCGAACGGGCGACGAGCCTCCGCGCGCCGCAGCCCGTCCGCCTCGGCTTCGCGGCGTTCGGCCTGCAAGCGGGTGAGATCGACCAGCGGCAGCGTCGTCGCAGGTGAAGCGGCTGGGGGTGCGGCCGCCGTTGCGGCCGGCGCACCGGCCAGGACCGCGATCGGGCCGCCGGCGCGCTCCACGAAGACCGTGCGCAGCACCTGGTGGCGGCGGCGGATCTCGGCGAGGCCGCGGGCCAGGGCCGCGACGTGGAGCGGTCCCACGAGGCGCAGGGCTCCCGGCAGGTTGTAGGTGGGGCGCCCGGGCTCGAGCCGGTCGAGGAACCACAGCCGCTCCTGGGCGAAGGAGAGGACCGATTCCCGCGTTTCGCCGGGCAGGCGGCGGATGGGCGCCGGCCGCGGGCCGCCGGCGCCGATCGCCGTCTCCACCTCGCGCGCCAAGGCCGAGAGCCGGGAGAGCTCGAACAGGCGGGAGATCGACAGCTCGACGCCCAGGAGGTCGCGCAGCCGCGCCGCCACGCGGACGGCCAGCAGCGAGTGCCCGCCGAGACGGAAGAAGTCGTCTTCCATGCCGACCGCCTCGACGCCGAGCACCTCGGCCCACAGGCCCGCGAGCAGCTCTTCGACCGGTGTCCGCGGAGCGCCGCTGCCGGGCGCCGCTGCCGGGAGTCCGGCTGCTCCCGCGAGTCCCGCGAGCATCGCATCCGGGCCCGGCGGCCCGGGAGGCGGCAATGCCCGGCGGTCGAGCTTGCCGCTCGGAGTGAGCGGCAGCCGCGGCAGGAACACGAAGACGGCGGGCACCATGTAGTCCGGCAACCGTGCGGCCAGGGCCTGGCGCAGCTCGCCGGCCGAGGACGGCCTGCCGGGATCGACGGCCGAGAGCGGCCTGCCGGCATTGCCGGCATCGCCGGGCCCGCCGGGCGGCCCGCCGCGCGCCACCACGTAGGCCACCAGCCGGCGCTCGACGCCGGCACCGCCGTTGTCGCCAGCACCGCAACCACCGGCACCGCTGCCGCCGTTGTCGCCGGCACCGCCACCGCCGGCACCGCCACCGCCCGACGCCTCCTCCGCTGCCGGCGAGCGCAAGGCCACCGCCGCCGCCGCCACCGCCGGGTGCGCCTGCAGCGCCGCCTCGATCTCGCCCAGCTCGATGCGGAAGCCCCGGATCTTGATCTGCAGGTCCACCCGGCCCAGGAAGTCCAGGCCGCCGTCGCCGCGCCAGCGCGCCAGGTCGCCGCTCCGGTAGAGGCGCCCGCCCGGCGCCTGGCCGAAGGGGTCGGGCAGGAACCTGGCGGCGGTCAGCTCGGGTCTCCCCAGGTAGCCGCGCGCGACGCCGGCCCCGGCGACGTGGATCTCTCCCGCCACGCCGAGCGGCACCGGGCGTGACCGGGCGTCCAGCAGATAGAGGCGCAGGTCGGGGATGCCGGTCCCGATCGGGCTGCGCTGCGGCGCGTCGAGATCGGCCGCCGCCAGCGGGCGGCAGGTGACGTGCACGGTGGTCTCGGTGATGCCGTACATGTTCACCAGCCGCGGCCGCGCGTCGCCGCGGCGCTCCATCCAGGGCGCCAGGGCGGCGAGGTCCACGGCCTCGCCGCCGAAGATCACCAGCCGCAGCGCCAGGCCGGGGAGGGCCGCGCGCCGGGCGCCCCCCGGTTGACGCGCCGTCGCCGCCGCCCGGGCGTCGGCCTCGTCCAGCAGGCGGAACGCCGACGGCGTCTGGTTGAGGACGGTCACCGCCTCGGCGGCGAGGAGGCGGTGGAACGCCTCGGGCGTGCGGCTCACCCAGTACGGCACGACGACGAGCCTGCCGCCGTGCAGCAGCGCGCCCCACAGCTCCCAGACCGAGAAGTCGAAGGCGGCGGAGTGGAACAGCGTCCAGATGTCGCGGGAGCCGAAGCCAAACCAGCGCCGCGTCGCCTGGAACAAGCGCTCGACGTTGGCATGGGCGACCATGACGCCCTTGGGCTGGCCCGTCGACCCCGACGTGTAGATGACGTAGGCGAGGGCCCATAACGCGGCGTCGCCCGCCAGGTCGAGATCGCTCTCGCGGGCGATGGCCGCCTGCTCGGCGTCGAGCAGGACCAGGCGCGGGAGCTGCCGCAGATCGCCGCCGGCAGCGGCGGCGTCGAGCTCGAAGAGGCCCGCGAGACGGCGTTCGGTCACCAGCACCGGGCGGCCGGTCCCCGCCAGCGCATCGCCGGCGATGAAGCGCAGCCGGTCGCGCGGATAGCTGGGATCGAGCGGCACGTAGGCTCCTCCGGCCTTCAGGATCCCCAGCACCCCGATCACCAGGCCGAGCGAGCGCTCCAGGCACAGCGCCACCCGGTCCTCAGGCGCCACGCCCAGGCGCCGCAGGTGCCGGGCCAGGCGGTTCGCCCGCCGGTTGAGCTCGCCGTAGGTCAGGCTCGCTCCCTCGCACACCACCGCCACCGCCTGCGGCGCGCGCTCGACCGCGGCCTCGAACCACCGGTGCAGACCGCGGAGCACGGGCGGCGGCGGCGCGGCGCCGCTCCATTCGACGATCAGCTGGTGACGCTCGCCGGCGGCGAGCAGCGGCAGCGCGCCGATGCCCAAGGGCGGGCCGCCGCCGGCCGCGCGGCCGCGCGGCGCCGCCAGCGCGCCGGCCAGGGTTTGGAGCTGGGTGGCCATGCGCCCGGCGGTGGCGGCGTCGAACAGGTCGCTGTTGAACTGCAGCGCGCCGGCCAGCGCGCCGCCGGCCTCCGCCATCAGCAGGGTGAGCTCGAACTGCGCGCTGCGCCGCGGCAGGGGGACCGATTCGAGCCCGAGACCGCCGAGGTCGAGCGTCGCGCCGCCGCGGCCGAGGGCGAAGCTGCCGAGGCCGCTCTCGCGCCGCCGGCGCTCCCGGTAGAGCGCGAACATCACCTGGAAGATCGGCGAGCGGCCCGGGTCGCGCGCGCCGCCCAGCCGCTCGGCCAGCAGCGGGAAAGGGTAGTCCTGGTGTGCGAACGCCGCGAGCGCCGTCTCCCGGACGCGGCCGAGCAGCTCGTCGAACGTGGGATCCCCCGCCAGGTCGCCGTGGATCACCACCGGGTTGACGAAGTAGCCCACCAGGCCGGCCAGCTCGGGTGAGCGCCCCGCGGTCGGGGTGCCCACCAGCAGCTCGTCCTGGCCCCCGTGGCGATGGAGCAGCACCAGGAAGACCGCGAGGAGGGTCATGAACGCGGTCGCCCCGGCGCGGTCGCCGCGAGCCTTTAGACCCGCGGTCAGCTCGCGGTCCAACCACAGCGCCCGGGCGCCGCCGCGGAAGGTCTGCAGCGGCGGCCGCGGCCGGTCGGTGGGCAGGTCGATGGGCGGCGTCCCCGGCGCCAGCGCGCCGAGCCAGTAGGACTCGAGGCGCTCGCCCTCGGCTCCTGCCAGCCGCTGCGCCTGGCGGCGCACGAAGTCGGCGTGCGAGCCCGCGAGCGGCGGCAGGGACTCGCCGCGATAGAGCGCTCCGAGCTCGCCGAGCAGCACGCCCAGCGACCCGAAGTCGGCCACGATGTGATGCACCGCCAGCACCACCAGGCACTCCTCGGGGAGGCGGCGGCCGCGCTGCCGCCGGTGGAAGAGCGTGACGCGCAGCAGGGGCCCGCCGGCGAGGTCGAAGGGCCGGTGCGCCTCTTCGACGAGCCGCTCCTCGAGCTGCGCATCGGTCCAGCCGGTGGCGTCCTCGTCGGCGAAGCCGAGGACGGCCTCGGCGTGGACCACTTGAACGCAGTCCTCGCCTGTCGCCTCGAAGGTGGTGCGCAGGGACGGATGGCGCTCGACCAGCGCCAGCAGCGCCTGGCGGAGCGCGGTCACGTCGAGCCGGCCGCGAACCCGCGCCGCGCCGGCGATGACGTAGGCCGCGCAGCCGGGGGCCAGGCGGTCGAGCAGCCACAGGGCGCGCTGTCCCCAGGACAGCGGGTATCGCCACGGGTGGCCGGGGTGGGGAGGAGCAGGCGCGGCGGCCGGCGCCGCCCCGGCGGCGGGCAGCGGCGCGCCCTGGCCGACCCGCTGCCCGATCTCCTGGGCCAGCTCCGCCACGCTCGGACCTGCCAGCAGGCTGGCGAGCGGCACCTGCACCCCCAGGCCGGAGTCGATCGCGCCTGCCAGCTCGGCTGCCGCCAGCGAGTCGAGACCCAGGGACAGCAAGGAGCGGTCCGGCTGGACCCGGGCCTCGGGGACTTCGAGGACTTGCGCCACCTGCCGGCGGAGCCAGGCCGCCACCAGTGCGATCCGCTGCTCCGGC
>DATKFK010000187.1:0-5606 GCA_035544375.1 Thermoanaerobaculia bacterium | reverse complement strand
GACCACGGCCACGGTTCGTGCCTGTTCGTGCTCGGCAACCGCGTCGCCGGCGGGCAGGTGCACGGCCACCTTCCCGGCATCCACCCCGACGCGCTCTACGAAGGGCGCGACCTGCCGGTGACCACCGACTTCCGGGCGGTGTTCTGCGAGCTGGCCGGCAAGCACCTCGGCATCAAGGACGACGGCGCGCTCTTCCCCGGCTGGACCGACCGGCGGCTGCCGATCCTCCGCGCCTGAGCGCCGCGCATTCGGTCCTCGCAACGGACTCTGCTGCCGCGGGCCGCCCGTGCTGGATGCGCACGGCCGGCCCGTTTTTCCGTCAAGCACAATCGAGGGGTTTATACTCGCGCCATGACCGTGGAGTACCTCGAGGAACCCCCGTTGATGACGCCGCCGACCGGCCTGGGCCCGTACCGGGTCAGGGACTACGACGGGCTGCCGGACGAACCGCGGTGCGAGCTGCTGTACGGCAGGCTCTACCTGATGTCCAGCCCCACGCCACTGCACCAGGTGGTCGCCTTGCAGATCTGGCGACACCTCGACGACATCGCACAGGCCGCCGGGGGCAACGCCTTCGGCGCGCCGCTCGACGTCGAGCTGGCCGATCATTCGGTCGTGCAACCGGATGTCATCTATCTCTCGCCCGGCCGCCGGGAGCTCGCGCGGCACCGCATCGTCGGCGCCCCCGACCTCCTGGTCGAGGTGCTGTCGCCCGGCTCCATGGGCCGTGACTGGCGCGTCAAGCTGATGCTCTACGCCGAGTCGGGCATCCGCGAGTACTGGATCGTCGACCCCAAGACGCGGTTGGTCGAGTTCCTGGTCAACGAGGGAGGCCGGTTCATGATCGCCATGCCGGCAGGGGCGAAGTACCGATCTCAGGGCCTCCCCGAAGTCCATCTCGACGTGGCCGAGCTGTGGCGCCAGGTCGACTCCCGGCTGCCCGGTACTGCCTGAGCAACCCCGCCGTCCTTCTCCGTCTATCCGCCCCCGGCGTCATAGCCCGGCGCTGCTGTCGGCCCCCCTCGCTCCCGTCGGCTCTTTTCTCACTCGCGGCTCGAGACATCCTTCTTCATTGTCCGGCTTCTTGTCCGGAGAGAGGGTGCTTGACAGTCAACTACCGAGGTAGTACTATCTCGGTAGTGGAGGTGACGACGATGTCGGCTGAAACCATCGAAACCGAGCCCGACGCCGAGCTGGAGACGGGTGGCGTGCGACTCGGCAAGCTGCAGCTGGCGATCATGCGCGTGCTGTGGCGGCGCGGCGAGGCGGCGGTCACCGAGGTCCACGAGGACCTCGAGGCCGAGCGCGACCTGGCGCCCACCACGGTGGCGACCATGCTCGCCAAGCTCGAGCGCAAGGGGGTCGTCGCTCACCGCACCGAGGGGCGCCGCTTCATCTACCGGCCGCTGGTCGATGAAGAACGGGTGCGGCGTTCGATGGTGGACGAGCTGACCACGCAGCTGTTCCACGGCGACGTGACGGCGCTCGTCAACCACCTGCTGTCGGAACACTCGATCGAGGCGAGCGAGCTGGCCGAGCTGCGCTCCCTGATCAGGGCGCGCGAGCGCGGGCTGGGGGGGCGCCAGGACAGCGGTGCCGGGACGCCGGCGCGGCGCGAGGAGAAAGAGTGATGCTTCAGCCTCTTCAGTCTCTGACGACCACCAGGGCTGCCGGCCAGGCGCTCGCCTGGCTGCTCACCTACGCGGTTCACAGCACGCTGCTCCTGGCCATGGCCTGGGGCGTCACGCGTCGGATGGGCGGGCGCCGGCTGCGCTTGCAGGAGGCCCTCTGGCGGTGCGCGCTGGCGGGAGCGCTGGTGACCGCCTCGGCGCAGCTCGCCCTCGCCAACCTCGGCCTCCTGCCGGCCGCCGGTCGCTGGGCCATTGTCCTGCCCGATGCTCCAGCGGTCTCGGTGAAGGAGGCGTCGCCGGGTTCCGGCGCCGCCGGGTCTGCTGCCAAGGCCCTGGGCCTGCCCGGTGGCCCTGGTTTCGGTGCCACTGGCTCTGCCGCCAAGGCGCCGGGTGCGCTCGGTGCGCCAGGCAGCTCTGTGGTGGGTCACGGGGGGAGCTCGGCCATGAGGCAAGCGGCGGATCGAGCGGCAGCCGGCCAGGGAGCCGGCCTCGCCGGATCACGGCCGCGAGCGACGCGAGACCGATCGGGGCAGCCGGCGTTGCGAGCGTCCGGCGGGTTGGTCGCCGCCAAGTGGGCACTGCCGGCGGCAGGCGTCTCTCGCTCGGCCGGGCCCGCCTGGCTGCCGCGGCTCGAGCCGTGGTTGCTGGGCGCCTGGCTGCTCGGCGCGCTGGTGCTCACCCTTGGAACCGTCCGCTCCTACCTGTCGCTGCGGCGCCGGCTGCGCTACCGCCCCCAGGTCGTGGGCGGCGGCGTGCTCGCCCGGCTCGCCCTCCTGGTGCATGGTTCGGGCGTCTCGCGCCGCGTGCGGCTGACCTGCACCTGGCGGCTGCGGGTGCCGGTCGCCCTGGGTTTGCGGGAGGCGGAGGTATGCGTGCCGCCGCGCGTCCTCTTCCAGCTCGACGACGAGCAGCAGGACGCCCTGCTGGCGCACGAGCTGGCCCACCTGGTGCGGCGCGATCCGATCTGGCTCCCGCTCACCCAGCTGATGGCCGGGGTCTTCTTCTTCCAGCCGCTCAACTGGGTTGCCCGGCGCCGGCTGCGCGAGCTCTCGGAGCTGCTCTGCGACGAATGGGCCGTGTCCCGCACCGGCCGGCCGCTCTCGCTGGCTGCCTGCCTGGCCGAGGTCGCCGCCTGGTCGCTGTCCGCACTGGGCGCGAACACCGGGCGGCGCCGGCCCGCCAGCCTGCCGGTCCCGGGCATGGCCGACCGGCCCTCGCAGCTGGCCCACCGCATCCGCCGCCTGCTGGATGGCGTGTCTCCGGATGGACGGGGGCCGGATGGCAGGCGGCTCGCCCTCGTCCTGGGAGCGGTGCTGCTGGCGGTGACCCTGGCGGCGCCCGGCATCCATGCCGGCTCGTCTGCCGCCGCCCCGGCCTCTGCTCGTGCTGGCGGTGGCGCCCCGGCCGTCACGTCTATGGCGGCGACCGCCGGTGCCGGCCTTCGCCAGGGAATCGCCCCGTCCGTCACGGCTGACGCGATGGTCGTCGCCGCCATGGCCATGACCCCGGCCGTAGAACAACGAGCGGCGGCGGCTGGAACGGCCCCCTACGTAGACACTGGTTACGCAGCTTACGGCTACGTGGATCAGGGAGGTGAATCTGCTGCCAGCGGCCCAGCGGAGGCACCCTCTTCCGGCTCGACACCGGCGGCGCCACCCACCTCACCCGGCGGAGCAGCATCGCCCGAGTCTGGAGCGTCCGCGGATGCCGCGGCGCCTCCCGAGCGGGATGCCGAGCAGAGGCGGCTGGTGGCGGCGGCTGGCCGGCTCGAGCAGCTCGACAAGCTCAGCAACCTTTCGCAGGAGCAGCTCGCGGCCATCACCGCCGCAGTCGAGCGCATCACGCGCGAGATCGACGGCAGGCTGGGCGCCGAGCTCGAGCACCTGAAGCACCTGTCGTCCGTTCACGGCACCGGGCCGCACCGGGAGGATCTACCGGCCGCGGAGCTTGCCGAGCTGGACGCCGAGCTGGCGGGAGTGACCGCCCGGCTGCATCCCTCGGCCAAGGAGATGGCGGAGCTCGACGCTCGGCTGCGTCAGCTCGACACCCAGCTGCCGCATCTCTCCGCCGAAGAGATGAAGCGCTTCCAGGCCGAGGCGAAGCGTGCCTTCGAGAAGATGCCCAAGGCAGGTCTCAGCCAGGCCGAGATCGACCGCTTGCACGCCGAGATGAGCCGTGCTCTCGAGCAGATGCCCAAGTCCGGCCTGAGCCACGAGGACATCGAGCATCTCCGTGCCGACGTCGAGCGCGTCGCCAGGGAGAGCGCCGCCGCTTGGTCTCACGGCCTCTCGCCGGCCGAGCGCGAAAAGCTGGTGGCCGATGCCCGCCGCCTGGCCGAGGGCGTGCGTCCCGACCAGGCCCAGCTCGAAGCCCTTCGCGCCCTGCAGCACGAGCACGAAGAGTTGAGCCGTCTCCTCGCCGACCAGAGGGCCGAGATCGAGGCGGCGCGCCGCGAGATCCTGCAGCAGACCGAAGCCCTGCGCGACCAGTCCCGCCGTCTGACGGAATCCCACCGTCTGCACTCCAAGGCCAAGCCCGACCGGCACTCGCCCCCGGCCGCACCCCCTGCTCCGCCTGCGTCCCCTGCCCCTGCCCCGGCCGCGCCGCCTGCGCCCCGTGTCTCAGCCGCGCCCCCTGTCCCGGCCGCGCCCCCGGCGCCCATCGGTCCCCCCGCGGCCGCGCCGCCGGCCGCCGCACCGCCATCGCCGCCGCCCGCCTGATCGTGCCTTATGCCGGGGCTGCCGCGCGCGCAGCCCCGCTTTCCTCGTGGTCGGCTACAATGCCGTCGGAAGCGCTAGGGGGCTGGTGCCTCTTGCGGTCTTCAAAACCGTTGTCGCGAGCCGTCGCGGCCCGCGAGGTGGGTTCGATTCCCATGCGCTTCCGCCAATAAACAAGATCAGGTCAGTAGCTTAGAGCGGTACCCCTCCTGGCGTTAGCGCAGGGCCCTCCCAGTCTGCAAACTCCAAGGGCGGCGAGCTATGGGCAGGTGCTGAAGGCGGCGGTGTCCTGAATCGGCTGGAAGGCCTTTCCCTGGGGGTTGGTGTAGGTCTTCTGCCTTCCCGTTTCCGTGTCGGTCACGGTGATCGTCGTCTGCACGTTGGTGAGGCCGCCGGCAAAGACCCAATACTTGCTGTTGAGGCCGCAGCCGCTCAATACCTTGATCACCATCTCCACGTTGCTGCTGCTGAAGAACCAGAAGTAGCCGGTGTCGCCGGTCACCGCCACCGGCGTACCGGTTCCCGTCTTGCCGTCGGGAGTCTGCCAGCTGACGTCGACCTTGAAGCGGTCGTTGTTGAGCAGCAGAGAGGAGCCGGAGACCGAGTCGGGCGCCGCCGCGGCGCTCGCCCCCACCGCCGGGTTCGGCTGGCCCGCGCCCGCGTTGCAGGTGGCGAAGGCGGTGGTGTCCTGGATGGGCTGGAACGCCGCGCCCTGCGGGTTCTTGTAGGTCTTGATGGCACCGGTCTGGCTGTCGCGGACGCTGATCACCGTCTGCACGTTGGTGAGACCGCCGGCGAACACCCAAAAGGCGTTGTCGAGGGAGCAGCCGTCGATGATCTTGATCACCGCCTCGACGTTGCCGGGATCGAAGAAGTAAAGGTAGCCGGTGTCGGGGGTCAGCTGTACTGCCTGCGCGGTGCCGGACGCCGTCGTGGTTGTCCAGCTCGCGGACACCTGGAAGCGGCCCTGGTTCAGGCACAGAGCCTGGGCACCCGCTACGCAGGCGCCACCGGCGGGCGTGTAATCCCAGATGCCCTTGCCGTACGTTCCGAAGCGGACCACATTCAGGGCTGGGACGCCCTCGACGGACCAGTAGCCCTGGATCGGCGCGTCGCCGGACACTATGCTCTTCCACGTCGCCGAGGCCGCATCGAAAACAAACGGTCCGGCGTCCGCGACAGCGTACAGGTTCTGCTTGACCGGATCGTCGAAGGCCAGACCCAGCACCAGGGTGCTGGGCAGGCCGGTCGCCATCGC
>DATKFK010000186.1:0-12395 GCA_035544375.1 Thermoanaerobaculia bacterium | reverse complement strand
GTCTCTTCCGACAGGGTCTTCAGTCCCTTGAACTCGAGCGCGGCAATCTTCCTGCCCGCGGCGCCGGGAGTCACCGCCGGCCCGGGGGCCGCGGCCGGCGGCGCTCCGGCGGCGCCTGGCGGCTTGCCGGCGGTGCCCGGGGCAGGAGCCGGCACGGTGGACGGCGCCGGCGTCACCAGCGGGATGATCGGAGGCGCCGGGGGCGCCGGGGCGGTCGCGCCGGTTTCAGGCGACCCGGCCGGCCCGGGGGCCTGGGAAGACTGCTGGGCAGGCTGGGATGCCTCGTCCTGCTGGGCAGCGCCGGCGGCAGGCGGCGCGGAGGCCGCGGCCGCGGCAAAGGCCAGCGGCATGCCGCTGCCGGTCACCCAGGGCAACATCGCCAGGGAGATCACCCGGCAGCAGGTGCGTCCCAGTCCTCGTCTATCCGACACAGGATCAGCCATCATCTCGTTCCCGCCCTCGTTCTCGGCGGCCAGCCGCCGGCCAGTACGCCCATCGGTTCGGGGAGCCGTGCCCCGGCGGATCACCGGCCCCGGTGTGCCGCCGGCGCCGTGCACCGGCTCGCGGCGGCGACCCGTCGCATGCCGTCAGCCCTGAGGGGCGAGGATCTCGGTTGCCACCTGGAATTTCAGCTCGCCGTCCAGCAGGTCGACGTCGATGCGCTCGATCGCCTCCCCGTGTTGATGGATGAGGATCTCGGAAACGGCGTCCTGGATGTGGCGCTGGATGGTGCGCCGCAACGGCCGCGCGCCGGTCGCGGGCTCGACGCCGGCCCGGTCCAGCAGCCACTGCTTGGCGGCCGCCGAGAGCTCGACGTGCAGGCCGCGCTCGGCCAGCGTCAGGTTGACGTCGCCGAGCAGGATGTCGACGATGGTCCGCAGCTCGTGCTCGCCCAGCGGGTTGAACACGATCACCTCGTCGATGCGGTTGATGAACTCCGGGCTGAAACTGCGCCGGAGCTCGCCCAGGATCTCTTCCTCGAGCCGCTGGAAGCTCGCCTGGCTGTTGCCCTCGCCGAAACCCATGCGTCCGCCGCGCAGCACCAGCTTGCTGCCGATGTTGGAGGTCATCAGCACCAGGGTGTTCTTGAAATCCACCTGGTTGCCGTAGGCGTCGGTCAGGGTGCCGTCCTCCAGGATCTGCAGCAGCAGGTTGGCGACGTCCGGATGCGCCTTCTCGATCTCGTCGAACAGGATCAGCGAGTACGGCTGCCGGCGCACCCGCTCGGTCAGCTGCCCGCCCTCCTCGTGGCCGACGTAGCCGGGCGGCGAACCGATCAGCTTGGACACCGCGTGCTTCTCCATGTATTCGCTCATGTCGAAGCGCACCAGCGCCCGCTGGCTGCCGAACAGGAACACCGACAGCTGCCGCGCCACCTCGGTCTTGCCGACCCCGGACGGCCCCAGGAAGATGAACGAGCCGACCGGCCGCTCGGGGTTGCTGACGCCGAGCCGCGAACGGCGGATGGCGCGGCTGATGGCGCTGATCGCCCGCTCCTGCCCGACCACCCGCATGCGCAGCGTGTCCTCCATGTGCAGCAGGCGCTCCGCCTCCTCGCTCTGCAGCGCCGCCACCGGGATGCCGGTCCACGACGAGATCACGTCCTCGACGTCATGGCGCGTCACCTCGAGCACGCCGGTCTCGTCGGCCACCAGGCTCATGCGCTCGAGGTCCTCGCGCAGCTCGATCTCGCGCTCGCGCAGGTAGACGGCGCGCTCGAAATCCTTGTCCGAGATCGAAACCTTCATTTCCTTGACCACCTGGCGGATGTCCTGCTCCAACCGTCGCAGGTTCTGGGTGTCGCGCACCCGCCGCAGCTTGACCCGCGCTCCCGCCTCGTCGATGACGTCGATCGCCTTGTCCGGGAGGTGGCGGTCGGAGATGTAGCGGCTCGACTGGTAGATGGCGGTGCGCAGCGCCTCGGGGCGATAGCGCACCTTGTGGAAGGATTCGTAACGGTCCTTGACGCCGTCGAGGATCTGCAGCGTCTGCTCGGGCGACGGCGGCGCCACCTGGATGGCCTGGAAGCGCCGCAGCAGCGAGCGGTCCTTTTCGATGTACTTGCGGTATTCCTTGAGGGTGGTGGCGCCGATGCAGGAGATCTCGCCGCGCGACAGCGCCGGCTTGAGGATGTTGGCGGCGTCCAGCGAGCCCTCGGCGGAGCCGGCGCCGATCAGCGAGTGGATCTCGTCGATGAAGACGATCAGCTCGCGGCTGTCCTTGAGCTCCTTCAGGATGCCCTTCAGGCGCTCCTCGAACTGGCCCCGGTACTTGGTGCCGGCGACGATCAGCGACAGGTCGAGCGCGACGATGCGCTTCTGCGCCAGGAAGATCGGCACCCGCCCCTCGACGATGCGCTGCGCCAGCCCTTCGACGATGGCGGTCTTGCCGACGCCGGGCTCGCCGAGCAGGATGGGGTTGTTCTTGGTGCGCCGCGACAGGATCTGGATGATGCGGTCGACCTCTTCGTCGCGCCCGATCAGCGGGTCGAACGCGGCCTCGGCGGCCAGCGCGGTGAGGTCGCGGCCGTACTCGGAGAGGAAGGGGAGCTCCTTCTTCTGCTGGGTGGCCTCGCGCTCCTTGGCGATCGCCAGCGCCTCCTCGCGCACGGTGTAGACGTCGAAGCCCTGCTGCGCCAGGATGCGCATCGCCGTGCAGCCCTCGACGCGCAGGATGCCGATCAGCAGGTGCTCGGAGCCGACCGTGGCGTGGAGCATGCTCTCCGCCTCGTGCGAGGCGTAGGCGAGGATCTTCTTCGACTCCTCGGAGAGCGGCAGCTCGGCGGTCGAGGAGATGCGCTCGACGAACACCCGCTCGCCCTCGATCTCGCGGCGGATGTCCTCGGGCTTCACCTGGAAGCGGCGGAAGATCTCGTTGACCGTCTCCTCGCCTTCCCTGAGGATCCCCAACAGGATGTGTTCGGACTCGATGACCCGGCTGCCAAGCTTGCTGGCTTCGTAGCGGGCGAAGAAGAGGGCTCGGCGCGCCTTTTCGTTGTACTTCTCAAACATGCTGAAAGACCTCTTCCACTCCTTGCGGCAGTCTGGCGGCCGCGTCCTTCCAGGTCTTGCAGGCACCCACCCGCGACCAGCACAGCGGGGCCAACGACGTTGTGCATTCGGCCTGCAAACGACTGGATTCTAGCACACCGCCGCTCCTCTTCCGGCCCATCGACCGAGGCGACGCGGGGCGCTCCGGACGCTGATCCAAGGGCCCATCTTCTCACTGCTGCCGAAAGCACATGCAACTCGCTCGCCCGGTCCTGTCAGGCCGGGTGCAGCACTCCGCCTTCCAGGCGCTGCACGGCGCCGCAACGCTCGGCGATGGCCGGGTTGTGGGTCACCAGCACCGCCGTCGTGCGGTGACGGGCCTGCATCTCGAGCAGGAGCGCGAAGACCTGATCGCCGCTCGCGGGGTCGAGGTTGCCGGTGGGCTCGTCGGCGAGCAGCAGCGGCGGCGACAGCGCCAGGGCGCGGCACAGGGCCACCCGCTGGCGCTCGCCGCCCGAGAGCTCGCCGGGGAAATGATCCAGCCGCTCGGCGAGACCCACCTCCTGAAGCAGCCGGTTCGCCCGGCTCAGCACCTCGCGCGGCGGCAGGCCGGCGATACGCCCCGGCAGCATCACGTTCTCGAGCGCCGTGAAGTCGGGCAGCAGCTGGTGGAACTGGAAGACGAAGCCGATGGTGCGGTTGCGGAAGGACGCCAGCTGTCCTCCGGAGAGGCCGGCGAGCGGCCGGCCGTCGATCTCCACGGTGCCCGCGTCCGGCCAGTCGAGGGCGCCGAGAAGGTGCAGCAGGGTGGACTTGCCGGAGCCCGACGGACCCACCACCGCCACCAGCTGCCCCGGCTCGACGGTCAGGTCGACGCCGCGAAGCACCGGCACCCGCCGCTCGCCGTCCTGGTAGGTCTTGGCGAGCCCGCGGGCCAGCAGGGTGACGCTCATCGCGGGCTCACCGCTTGAGGGCCTCGATGGGATCGAGGGTGGCGGCGCGCTCCGCGGCGTAGAGCGCCGAGGCGAGCGCCAGGCCGAGGGTGAGCAGCAGCACCAGCGCGAGGTCCAGCGGCTTGACCAGGAACGGCACGTAGTCCAGGAAATAGACCCGCCCCGGCACCGGCACCAGCCGGTAGCGGTCGAGCACCACGGCGCCGCCGACGCCGAGCAGGGTGCCGAGCGCGATGCCGCTCCCGGTCACCAGGCCGCCGAGCAGCACGAAGGCGCGGCGCAGCGCCGCCGGGGTGGCGCCCATGGTCGCCAGCATGCCGATCTCCGCCCGCTTGCTCGAGATGATCAGCGCCAGGTCCGCCACCAGCGCCAACGAGGCGACCAGCACGATCAGCGACACCGCCACGAACATCATCACCTTCTCGAGGCGCAGCGCGAACAGCAGCGGCCGGTTGAGGTCCTTCCAGGTGCGCACCACGCTGCCCGGCGGCAGCACGGCGCCGAGACGCGCCGCCACCCGCAGCGCCGCATCCAGGTCGGCGGCGCCCACCTCGATCTGGCGCTCCATGCCGCCGAGCAGGGTCTCCGCGACGGCGCGCGGCAGCGCCACGCGCTCGCGGTCCTCCTGGGCGCGGCCGCTCTGGTAGGTGCCGGCGAGCGGCAGCGTCCGCAGCCGGGGCTGCGGGCCGAGCGGCGTCAGGGTGGGCCGCGGCGACAGCACCGACAGGCCGCGGCCGAGCGACAGGCCCCAGCGGGCGGCCAGCGACGCCGGGACGTAGAGCCCCTCGGGAAAGCCGGCCGCGCCCGGGAAGGAGCGCGGCACCCGCCCCTCGAAGCCGATCAGCTCGACGGCGTGCACCTTGCCCTGGTCCACCACCCAGCCGCTGCCGCGCACCTGCAACTGCGCCGAGGTCGCCCCGGGCACCCGGCGCACCGCCGCGCGCGCGGCCTGCGCCGCGGCGAGCCCGAGGCCGGCAGGCAGATCGACGAGGACCTGCGGCGTGCGCCCCAGCAGCTCCGAGCGCAGCGCCTCCTGGAAGCCGGAGATCACCGCCAGCGACAGCACCAGGGCGGTGACGCCGAGCGCGATGCCCAGGGCGGCCACCGCCGACAGGAAGCTGGCGAAGGCGTCGCGGCGGGTGCTGCGCACGTAGCGCAGGGCGAGCATCACCGGCAGCGGCAGATCCCGCAGCAGCAGCCGGGACGAGCGGGGAGGGCCTGGGCTCAAGGTGCGCCTGGCGGTTCCGGGGTATCCGGGCGATCCGCAGCGCCGGGAGCGGGCGGCGCGGGCGAAGCGCCTGGCGGGGCCGGCGCCTCGGGCCGCAGCAGCGGAAAGAGGATGACGTCGCGGATCGACGCGCGGTCGGTGAACAGCATGGCCAGGCGGTCGATGCCGATGCCCTCGCCGCCGGCCGGCGGCATGCCGTGCTCGAGCGCCCGCACGTAGTCGTGGTCGAAGAGGTGGGCCTCGGCGTCGCCGCGCTCGCGCGCCAGAAGCTGCTGGCGGAAGCGCTCGGCCTGGACGTCGGGGTCGTTGAGCTCCGAAAAGCCGTTCGCGATCTCCATGCCGCCGGCGTAGAGCTCGAAGCGTTCGGTGAAGCGCGGGTCGTCCCGCCGCTGCTTGGACAGCGGCGACACCTCGACCGGGTAGTCGACGATGAAGGTCGGCTGCACGAGGTGCGGCTCGACCAGGTGCTCGAAGAGCGCCATCAGCAGGTGGCCGTAGCTGCCGCCCGGCGGCACCGGCAGATGGCGCGAGGACAGCTCGTCGCGCAGGGCCGCCGGGTCCTCGAGCCGCGCGGGGTCGAGGCCGCCGAGCCGGGCCAGCGCCTCGCGCACGCCGTGGCGCTGCCAGGGCCGCGTGAAGTCGAGCGCGGTGCCGCCGTAGGTGATCGCCGGCGTGCCGAGGATCGGCAGCACCCGCGCCACGAGGCCGGTCAGCATCTCCTCGGACCACTCCATCATGGCCGCGAAATCGGCGTAGGCGGCATAGAATTCGAGCATCGTGAACTCGGGGTTGTGGCGGGTCGAGATGCCCTCGTTGCGGAAGTTGCGGTTGATCTCGTAGACCCGCGGGATGCCGCCGACCAGCAGCCGCTTGAGGTAGAGCTCGGGCGCGATGCGCAGGTAGAGGTCGATGTCCAGCGCGTTGTGGTGGGTGCGGAACGGCCGCGCCACCGCGCCGCCCGGCAGCGGCTGCATCATCGGCGTCTCGACTTCCAGGAAGCCGCGGGCGTCGAGGAACTCGCGCATGCCCGAGATCAGCGCCGCCCGCACCTCGAACACCCGCCGCGACTCGGGGTTGGTGGCGAGGTCGAGGTAGCGCTGGCGGTAGCGGGTCTCGACGTCGGCCAGGCCGTGCCACTTCTCGGGCAGGGGGCGCAGGGCCTTGGCGAGCAGGGTCAGGTCGTCGGCGCGCAGCGACAGCTCGCCCGAGCGGGTGCGCATCAGCTGGCCGTCGGCGCCGGCGACGTCGCCGAGGTCGAGGTTGTCGAGCACCAGGCGGGCCGCCTCGGGCAGCTGGTCCTTGCGCACGAAGAGCTGCAGCTTGGCGCGGCCGTCGTGGAGGTCCAGGAAGACGCTCTTGCCGTGCTCGCGGATCGCCCGCACCCGGCCTGCAGCGCGCAGCCGGATGGCGGCGGCGTCGAGCTCCTCGGCGCCGCGTTCGCCGTGGAGGGCGTGCACCGCGGTCGGCTCGAGGCTCCCCGCGAAGCGCGGGGGGTAGGCGTCGATGCCGGCGGCGGCAAGGCGCCCGCGCTTGGCGCGGCGGGTCTGGATCTGGTCTTCGAGCTCGGACATGGCCATCCCTGCGGCGGTCGCGGCTCCGACAGTCGCCTGTCGCGACACTCCCGGTTCGTCGCGAGCCGCGGCCAGACGATAGCTCATTTCCCGGGCCTGATAGCATCCCGCAGCCCATGGACGAGACCGCGGACCAGGCCGAATCGCTCAAGACGGAGCTCAAGACCGCCGTCGAGGCCTGGGACGCGCTGGACTGGCCCCGGCCGGTGGCGGCGTTGATCTCCGGGTCCGGCCTGGGGGTCGATCTCGGCGAGCCCGAGCGCGGCCCCATCGATCTCTCCTACTTCCTGCCGTTCGCGGCGCATCCGGTCGCGGGGCACGCCCACCAGGTGGAGCTGCTGCGGCCCCGTCCCGACCGCCCGGCGGTGTACTTCCGCGGCCGGCTGCACGCCTACCAGGGCTACGACGCCCACCAGACCGTCTTCCCGGTGCGGCTGGCCGCGCAGCTGGGGGCCAGGGTGCTGCTCCTGACCAATGCCACCGGCGCCCTGGGCGCCGAGCGGCGGCCCGGCGAGCTGGCCCTGGTCCGCGATCACCTCAACCTGACCGGCTTGAATCCGTTGCGGGGGCAGCTTCCTCCCGAATGGGGGCCGCGGTTCCCGGACCTGTCGGCCGCATACGACTCCCGCCTCGCCGCGCTCGCCCGCCGGGTGGCCGGCGAGCAAGGGGTGGAGCTGCCGGACGCCATTTACACCGGCCTCCTGGGCCCGAGCTACGAGACGCCGGCCGAGGTGAGGATGCTGCGGGCGCTGGGCGGCGACGTGGCCGGCATGTCCACGGTCCTCGAGGTCATCGCGGCGCGCCACATGGGCGTCGCCTGCCTCTGTCTGTCGCTGGTCACGAACAGCGCGGCCGGCCTGGCCACCGGACCCCTCGATCACCAAGAGGTCCTGGCCGCCGCCGGCGCCGGAGCCGCCCGCCTGCAACGCCTTCTAAGCGGCCTCCTCGAAACCCCGGACCTCCTACCCCCCGTATCCTGACGTCAGCCGGTCCCGGACCTGCCAGATCTCGGGGAAGAAGCGGGAGCCGAGCGTCGAGGAGAGGTACTTGGCACCTGACGAGCCTCCCGTCCCGGTCTTCGTGCCGATCATCCTCTCGACCATCTTGACGTGGTGAAAGCGCCAGATCGCGAACCGTTCGTCGAGCTGCAGGAGGTGCTCGGCGAGACGGAAGTGCTGGTAGTGCCGGTCGAACTCCTGGTAGAGCAGAAGCAGCGCATCGACCACCCCCTCGTTCGCCTGGTGCGGCAGGCTCACGTCGCGTTCCAAGACCGCCTGGGGAATCGGGAACCCGCTGCGGGCCAGGTGGCGCAGGAAGTGATCGTAGAGCGTCGGCTGCCGCAGCGCCGCCGCCAGCTCGCGCCGCGACTCCTCGTCCTCGCCCACCAGGTCGATCATCCGCGGGTTCTTCGCGCCGCACAGGAACTCGAGGCGCCGGAACTGCACCGACTGGAAGCCGCTCGCCGGCCGCAGGTTGTCGCGGAACTTGGCGAAGTCGACCGCGAACATGGTTTCGAGCAGCGGGATCTGCTCGATCAACAGGTGCTGGATGGCGTGCAGGCGATCGAAGAGCTGGGCCGCGCGCAGCGGCTCGTCGCGATCCAACCAATCGCAGACCGCCTCCACCTCGTGGAGCATCTGCTTGAACCACAGCTCGTAGACCTGGTGGCTGACGATGAACAGCAGCTCGTCGTGATGCGGCGGCTGTGACAGCTCGCGTTGCAGCGACAGCAGCTCCGGCACGTGCAGATAGCTGCCGTAGGTGAGCCGGTTTCCGGCGTTCGTGAGGGTCGTCATTTTGCTATCCTATCCCCATGACCGTTCATCCCAAGCCTGCTCTCGACCCGGAGCCATCAGGCTTCGGAGATCAAGAGGTGTAGCCATGTCGGTTCGTACCAGATCGCACCTTACAGCAGAGGAGTACCTGGCGCTGGAGCGTGTGGCGCTGGAAAAGAGCGAGTATCTGGACGGCCAGATGGTTGCTATGCCGGGTGGGACTTACCGACATAGCTTGATCTCGGTCAACTTGATCCAAGCGATTGGCAGGCATTTACAGCGACCTTACAAGGTCTTGAACAGCGACATGCGGGTGCTCGTCCCCGCCACGGGCCTCTACACCTATCCGGACGTCGTCGTGATTCGCGGCGAGCCGACCTTGTCCGACCAGCACCGCGACAACCTGACCAATCCGGCGGTGATCATCGAGGTCTTGTCGCCGAGCACTGAGAGTTACGATCGCGGCAGGAAGTTCCGGCACTACCAGACGCTGGATTCCTTGCGGGAGTACCTTCTCATTTCGCAGGACCGACCCAAGGTCGAACATTTCCTGCGAGAGGATGACCGTGAGCGCTGGCGGCCTACCGTGGTAACTGATCTCGCGGCGAGCATCACCTTGCCTTCGATCGGCTGCCAGCTCGAGCTGTCCGAGATTTACGACGGGGTCCTCTTCGAACCTTGAACCCGGACGGCCTCAGGCCATCGTGCCGCCGGGATTGCGCTTGAGCAGCGGCTTGTAGGCGAGCAGCCACAGCCCCGAGTAATCGCGCATCAGGCGCATCCGCAACAGCTGCAGCTGGCGGCCCTCGGTGACGCTGCCGGACAGCACCGCCTCGTCGAGGACGTGGTGGAAGCGCCACAGGTAGGCGTCGGCGGTGCGCGCCGTCCAGCGCGCTCGGGCGAAGACGATCGAGTCGCCGGTCACCGAGGTCTCGTCGAGGATGCCGGATATCTCCTGGGCCTCCTCGTTGATCCGCATGCGCAAGGCGGCGCCTTCGAGCAGGAACTGTTCGAGCTCGCGGTCGCAGTTGGCCCGGCCGTAGAGGCGCCGGTAGGCCAAGACCTCGCGCGGCTCGATGCGCAGCGGGAAGACGTCCTGCAGGACCACCACCCGCTCCGGCGCCAGCTCCGGATCGACCTCGCGCAGGGCGTCCACCAGCTTGCGGTAGAACTCGCCGAGCAGGTCCTCCTGCGCCGCCAGCGGCGATTCGGGAGCCGACTCGCCGACCGCCGCCAGGTAGCCGCCCTCGTCCGCCATGGATGCGACCGGCGCCCGGCGGCCGCTGGGGCCGGCCGTGCCAGCGGGGCCGGTCGGGCCGGAGGCGCCGGCGAAGCCGGCCGGGTCGCCGGCGCCGGTGCCGCGCCCGCCGGCGGCGGCGAGCCGGGGCAGCAGCTCGCGCACCCGGGCGCGGATCAACGCCAGGTCCTCGAGCTTCAGCTCCTGGCCCTGCAGCTGCGCCTCGAAGCGCTCGATCTCCTGCCGGAACTGCATCAGGTCCTGGTCGAGCTCGCGGTCCACCGGCACCTCGCGCTCGAGCTCGAAGACGCGCTGGTACTCGGCGACGATGCGCCGCTCCTCCTTCGCGTAGAGGTTCTGGATGCGGCTCTTGAGCGCGAGGTTGGTCTCCTGGATGGCAAGCAGCAGGGCCGGCTCGAACAGCAGGTTGCCCAGCTCGTGCTTGAGCTGGCGGTAGCGCGGAATCAGGTTCAGGTCGCTGAGCCGGTCGAGGGTTTCGATCTCCACGACCTCCTGGCGGATACTCTCGATCTCGCGCCGCTTCTCGGTGATGAACTCGGCCTCGGGCAGCGGCGCCCCCAGCATCGCCCACAGGCCGTGGAAGATCTCGCCCAGGCGCCGATGGTCGCGCAACCGCGGCTCGCCGGTGCGGTCGTCCTCCTCCTCGCTCAACCGGGCGAGCAGGAAATCCACCTTGTCGAGGCGTTCCGTGGGCCAGATCTCGCCCTGCTGGGCGTAGAGGTAGAACTTGACCAGCTGGGTGAGGATCTTCTCGTCGTAGCTCTTGACGCGCCTGAAGAACTGGCGCAGGTAGTACGGCGCGACCCGGGTGTCCTCCTCGTCCAGGTCCTCGATCAGCTGGCCGAGGCGGCGGTCGATGCCGTCGAGCCGTCCCCGCAGGCGGTCGCTCTCCGCCGTGTTGAGGTTTTGGGAGATCTCCTTGAGCTCGGCATAGAGGTTCTGGAACTCGAGCGAGTGCGCGTCGTCGCTCCGCTGCTGGGCGCTCTTGCCCAGGCTCTGCAAGAACTGATGGAATGTCCAGGCGGCGCGAAAGCGGTGAGAGGTATCGGCGTAACGGCGATGAACCGCGCCGAGCTCTTGAACAGTATTCATGGCAGCCTCGATGCGCTGTCGAGTCAGAATTTCGGCGAGGATATCATGCCGACGAGCATGCGGGTGCTGATCCCGGCCGCGGAGCTGTCGCGGCGCGTGACGGAGCTGGCGGCGCTGATCGACGCCGACTACCGGCACCTGGCTGCGACAGCGGCGGCCGGCCGCCGAGGCCCGCGGCCGCGGCCCGAGGACGACCCGCTGGTGGCGGTGGGCGTGCTCAAGGGGTCGGTGTTCTTCCTCGCCGACCTGCTCCTGCGCCTCAACGTGCCCGTGGCGGTCGATTTCTTCCAGGCCTCGAGCTACGGCAGCAGCGGCGAGAGCCGCGGCGAGGTGCGCATCCGCAAGGACCTCGACCTGGCGGTCCGCGGCCGGGACGTGCTGCTGATCGAGGACATCGTCGATACCGGCTACACGGTGCGCACCATCCTCGACCTGCTGCGCTTCCGCGGCGCCCGCAGCGTGCGCCTCTGCGCGCTGCTCGACAAGCCGGCGGCGCGCCAGGTCGAGGTGCCGATCGACTACCGCGGCTTCATCATCGAGGACGTCTTCGTGGTGGGCTACGGCCTTGACTATGCCGAGCGTTACCGCAATCTTCCCCACATCGCGGTGTGGCAGCCCAAGAGCGCGCCGCCCCTACCCGAAAGGAGCGTGTCCGGCATGCAATTCCACCACACCGACCAGGCCCCGGCGGCGATCGGCCCCTACTCCCAGGCGGTCGCGGTCGACGGCTGGCTGTATACCTCCGGCCAGGTGGGACTCGACCCGGCGACCGGCGAGATCGTCGAGGGCGGCTTCGAGGCCCAGGCGCGGCGGGCGCTCGAGAACCTCCGCCAGGTGCTGGCCAGCGCCGGCTGCGGCTTCGCGGACGTCGTCAAGGCCACGGTCTACGTGGTCGACCTCGCCGATTTCCCGCGCCTCAATGCGCTGTACGGCGAAGCCATGGGCGAGCACCGGCCGGCGCGCTCCACCGTCCAGGTGGCCGCCCTGCCACGGGGGGCCCTGGTCGAGATCGACCTGATCGCCCGCCTGCCCGCCGCCGGCCGGTCCTAGCCGCCACCGGCTGCGCAGATCCCGAGCCATGAAACGGGGTGCCAGTAGCCGGCGATCGAGGACGACTCGAAGCGTCTAGACACCGGCGGCCGCGGCGCGCGGCGCCAACGCCTGCCGCATGCGGTCGATCGCCAGCTCGATCCGCTCGCGGCCGGCGTCGCGATGGGTCACCATGCGCACCTGGTTGCGGCCGACCTGGGAGGCGAGCACACCGGCGCCGCGCAGGCGCGCCAGCACCGCGGGGGCGAGGTCCTCGGGCGGTTCGGCGGATCGCTCGCCGCCGAGGAGCAGCCGCGGGGTGACGCGGAAGACCACGATGTTGGTGCGCACGGCGGCCGGATCGATCTCGACGCCCGGCAGCTCGGCGACCGCCGCGGCCAGCAGCCTGGCGTTGGCATGATCCGCCGCCAACCGCGCCGGGCCCCGGCGCAGCGCCACCAGGCCCGCGGCGGCCAGCACCCCGGCCTGGCGCATGCCG
>DATKFK010000185.1:0-2751 GCA_035544375.1 Thermoanaerobaculia bacterium | reverse complement strand
GGTGGACGGGCGCGTGGCGGCGCTCATCGAGCTCGGCGCCGGCTTCCATCCCGAGATCTCCGGGCGCGAGAACGTCTACATCAACGGCGCCGTCCTCGGCCTCGCGCGCCGCGAGATCGACCGCCGCTACCGCGACATCGTGGAGTTTTCCGGGCTCGCCGAATTCATGGAGGAGCCGGTCAAGAACTACTCGTCGGGGATGTACGTGCGGCTGGGGTTCGCGGTCGCCATCCACACCGACCCCGACGTGCTGCTGGTCGACGAGGTGCTGGCGGTGGGCGACGAGGCCTTCGCCCATCGCTGCATCCGGCGGATCGAAGAGTTCCTGGCCGCCGGACGGACGCTGCTGCTGGTCAGCCACTCGCTCGACCTGGTTGCCGAGCTGTGCGACCGCGTCCTATGGCTGGACCGCGGCCACCAGCGCCTGCTGGGGAACCCGCGACGGGTTATCGACGCCTACCGCCAGGCGGTGGCCGAGCAGGAGGGCGCCGAGCACCTCGCCGCCGTCAGGGCCAGGCAGCAGCGGGAGCCCGCGACGGCAACGGCCGGCCCGGGCGCCGCCGGCCCGGCGGCCGCATCCCGGGGCGCCGGCCCGGAGGCCGATGGATCGGGCGGCGCCGAGAGCGGCGAGGTGCTGCGCTGGGGCTCGGGTCAGGTCAGGATCACCGCGGTCCGCCTGCTCGGGCCGGACGGCACCGAGCGTTACCACCTGCAGTCCGGCGAAAGCGCCGTGTTCGAGATCGCCGCCAGCGCCGTGGAGCCGCTTCCGGACTTCGTCTTCGGCATCGCGGTCAACACGCCGCGCGGCATCGAGTGCTGGGGCACCAACACCGATCTCGAAGGCTTCGTCCCCGAGCAGCTGTCCGGCGAGGTGGTGGTGCGGGTGACCTGCCCGGCCCTGCGCCTGGCGCCCGGCGAGTACACGGTCGACGTTGCCGTCCACTCCCGCGGCGGCGCGCCCTACGACTACCACCGCCGCGCGTTCGGCTTCACCGTCACCGCCGCGACCGGCGGCGTCGGCGTCTACTTTCCCGAGCACAGGTGGGAGTTCGAGGGAGGCAGCAAGTGGTCACCCCAGGGAGGCGCTCAGCGCACAGGGTAGGGTACGATCAAGCTTGTCCACCACAAAAGGAGGCAGTGCATGGCCGAGCCCGCCGAGGGTCTCAACGTCAAGATCAGCGACGACGAGCTGAGAGGCCGCTACTCCAACCTGCTGCGCATCGCCCATACCCGCGAGGAGTTCATCCTCGATTTCATCAACCTGCTGCCGCCGCAAGGCATGGTCACCGCACGCATCCTCACCAGCCCCGGCCACCTCAAGCGGATCATCCGCGCCCTGTCCGCCAACCTCGAACGCTACGAGCAGAGCTTCGGCACCATCCAGGAGGCCGAAGAGCCGATCGCGGAGGGGAGCGTTCATTAACCTCCACCCGTGGCGCGCCGCCGGCGCCCTGCCGCTGGTCTGGTGCGCGGTGCTCGGCGGCTGCAGCGGCCAGCCGTCGCCCGCCGCGAGCCCCGCCGCCGAGATTACCGCCAGCCCGCTGCGCTGGCTGCTGCTGCCCGAGGAGTCGCGGCGGCTGAAGGAGCTGCGCACCGGCCGCGACACTGCCGATTTCCTGGAGGACTTCTGGCGCCGGCGCGACCCCGATCCCGGCAGCGGCGTCAACGAGTGCGCCCGACGCTTCCGCGAGCGCTCCCTGGCTGCCGACCGCCTCTATGGCGAAGACGGCAGGCGCGGCAGCTTGACCGATCGCGGCCGGGCGCTGGTGCTGCTCGGCCCGCCGCCGGTGCTGCGCTACAGCCAGCGCCGCATCCCGTCCTGGGAGCCGGACCGCTCCGGGGCGAAGCCGTCCACTCACAGCCGCCTGGTGGCCGTCGAGACCTGGATCTATCCGCTCGCCGGCCTCAGCCCGCGGCTCGCGGCGCTGCTCGCCGCCGAGGCGGCGGCCCAGGCTCAGGACGCCGCCGGCGCAGAGCTGGTGTTCCTCGCCGAATCCCCCCGCCACACCCGCCTCCTGGAAGGCGAGCGCGTGCTCGAGCTGGCCGCCCGCGCACTGATCCAGAAGTAGCCTCCGCCGCTCCGTGCCTTATCCGATGCCCAGGAGCTCCACCTCGAAGATCAGGGTGGCGCCGGGCGGGATCACGCTGCCCGCCCCCTGGCGGCCGTAGCCGAGCTCCGGCGGGATCGTCAACCTGCGCTTGCCGCCGACCTTCATGCCGGCGACGCCCTGGTCCCAGCCCTTGATCACCTGGCCGGCGCCGAGCTTGAAGCGGAAGGGGCGGTTGCTGTCGCGGCTGGAATCGAACTTGGTGCCATCCTGAAGCCAACCCGTGTAGTGCACCTCCACCGTATCGCCAGCCTTGGCCTCCTGACCCTGGCCAACCTTGAGGTCCACGTACTTGAGGCCCGTGGGGGTGACGACTTCCTTGCCGGCGGTGTCCTTGCTGGGTTCCATGGCCTTGCCTTCCTGGGTAGCGAGAGCGGTTGCCGAAAGCGTGCCCCACCCGCCCCACCCGCTGCACAGCAGTAGGGTCGCCAGGAGGGCGCGCGAAATGGGCTCGAGAGTCATGAATCGATCTCCTTTCGAGACGAGCCACCCATTCTACGCCAGCGCCAGCCGGCCCCCCTTGACCACCGCCGCCACCGGGTTGATGCCGTAGTGGTAGGCCAGGTGCAGGAGGTTCGGCAGGCCGAGCAGCGCCAGGTCGGCGCGCTTGCCCGGCTCGATCGACCCGATCTCGGCCCCCAGC
>DATKFK010000184.1:0-17023 GCA_035544375.1 Thermoanaerobaculia bacterium | reverse complement strand
GTTGGGGTCGAGGTCGTGAACCGCCCGGCGCACGCTGTCGAGCAGCCGGGCGGGGTCTCTCTCGGTGCGCACCCAAAGCGTCGCCTCGCCGCCGAAGGTCTGCAGCAGGGGAAGATAGATGTAGCCCTGCGGCGGCTCGCCCAGCGCGCCGTACTTGGCGTCGGCGACGACCCCCACCACCTCGAGCGTCCCCTTGGTGCCGACGAAGCTGATGCGGCTGCCGAGCGGATCGGCGCCGGGCCAGAACTGGCGTGCCAGCGTCTGGTTGACGATGGCGACCGGCGGCGCGCTGTCGCGGTCGGCGGCGGTGAAGGGCCGCCCGCGCAGGACCCGGATGCCGGCGGCGGCGAAGAAGCCGGGGCCCACCCCGGTGGTGCGCACGCCGGCCCCGTCCTGCCGCGACGGCGATTGGCGGCCCTCGATCAGGAAGCGTCCGCCCAGCCCGCGTTCCAGCGGACGGTTGGCGCCCAGGGCGGCGGCACGCACGCCGGGGAGGGCGGCGACGCGCTCGGCGGCGCGCCGGCAGAAATCGAGGCCGCGCCGGTCGTCGTACCCCTCGGCGCCGGGATTGACCGAGAGCACCAGCAGGCGCTCCGCGGCGAAACCGGGAGAGATGGCCTGGGCCTGGCGCAGGTTGCGCAGGAACAGGCCGGTGCCGATGAGAAGCAGCAGCGACAGCGCGATCTGGCCCACCACCAGGGCGCCGCGGCCTCCCATCCGGCGCGCCGCGGCGGCCTGGTTCTTGAGCGCGCCGAGGACGTCGGTGTGCACGGTCTGGGCCGCCGGCGCCAGGCCGAAGAGGACGGCGGTCGCCAGGGTCAGGGCGAGGGCGAAGCCGAGCACCCGCAGGTCGAAGGACAGATCGAGGTCTTCGGGCATGCCCTGCGGTCGGAAGAGCCAGAGCAGCCGCCGCCCCCAGACGGCGAGGAGCAGGCCGGCGCCGCCGCCCAGCACCGCGAGCAGGAGGTTTTCGACCAGCAGCTGCCGGATCAGGCGGCCGCGTCCCGCCCCCAGGGCGATCCGCAACGCCGTGTCGCGGCGGCGCGCCAGGCTGCGGGCGATCAGCAAGTTGGCGACGTTGGCGCAGGCCAGGGCCAGCACCAGGCCGGCCATCGTCATCAGCAGCCAGCCCGCCAGCACCACGCGGCCGCGGAGGTTGGGGTTCAAGGTGGCCTTGGCGAGCGGCAGCAGCGTGAAGCCGCGGGCCTTGTTGTCGTCCGGGTACTCGCGGCGCAGGTTGGCGGCCAGGGTGGTGAGCGCTGCCGCCGCCTGGCGCTCGCCGACCCCCGGCGCGAGGCGGGCGACGGCGCTGAGCATCAGCGCGCCGCGCTCCTTGAACCAGTCGATCTGCGGCTCGCCGACGATCCCCTGGCGCATCGAGAGCGGCAGCCAGAAACCCGGGTCGAGCAGCGGGCGGGCACCGCGGAAGCCCTTCGCCGCCACGCCGACGACGGTGAAGGCGCGGCCGTTGAGCGACACCTGGCGGCCGACGATGCCGCGGTCGGCCGCGAAGCGGCGCTCCCACAGGCCGTGGGAGAGCACCACCTCGGGATGGGCGCCCAGCAGCTCGTCGTCGTGCGGCACGAAGGTGCGGCCCAGGGCCGGCCGCACGCCGAGCACCGCGAAGTAGTCGGAGGAGACGATCTCGCCCACCAGGCGCTCGGCATCGCCGCCGGCGGCGCGCAGCGTCACCCGCACCGGCAGGAAGACGGCGAGCCCCGAGAACGCCGCGCGCTCGGCGCGCAGGTCGCGCAGGTTGCGGTACGAGGAGTCGAGGAAGCCGGGGAAGTCCGGGTCCGTGGTGTAGAGCGCGGCCAGCTCGGCGGGGCGCGCGGCCGGGAGCGGTTGCAGGAAGAGCGCGTCGACGTAGGTGAAGAGAGTGACGTTGGCGCCGACGCCCAGGGCGAGCGAGAGCACCGCGACGGCGGTGAAAGCAGGCTGCGCGATCAACTGGCGGACGGCATGGCGCAGGTTGCCCAGCAGCTCTTCCATGGGGGTCTCCGCGGCGGCTCTGCCTGGTGGTTCTCGGGGCCCGGCGGGTCAGCCGCCGGTTGCGTCGAGCTGGGCGAGCAGGGTCGCCAGGTCGCGCGGGCTCACCTCGGCGTGGGGGAAGTCCTCCGGCACGGCGGCCGGGTCCGGCGGGGCCGCGGCCGACGATTGGACCGCGGCCAAGGCCGACGACTGGACGGCGGCCAAGGCCGACGATTGGACCGCGGCTGACGCCGGTACCTGGACCGCGCCTGGGGCCGATGCTTGGACGGCGGCTGACACCGGTGCCTGGACCGCGCCTGGGGCCGCGGGGCCGGACGCCGGCAGCGATCGGGCCAGCGCGGCGATCGTGGGATGGGTGAACAACTCGTTGGGCGAGAGCACGATGCCGCGCTCCCGCGCCATCGCGGCGATGCGCAGGCCCAGGACGGAGTCGCCGCCCAGCTCGAAGAAGTCGTCCTCGACGCCGATCCGCTCGATGCCCAGCAGCTCCTGCCAGATCTCCGCCAGGCTCGCCTCGGCCGCGTCGCGCGGCGGCAAGAAGGGCGCGGCGAGCGGCGGGCGCGGGTGGCGCTCGGCGGGCGCCACCGGTGGCGGCGCGCCCAGCTCGGCCAGCTCGGCCAGCAGGCGCTCGCCGGTGTCCGCCGCCGCCGCGGCGGCGCGGGCGCGCAGATCGCGGGTCGAAACCAGCACCTGCGGCAGGGTCATGCGGGCGAGGATGCGGCCGAAGACCTCAGCCCCTTCGCGCGAGCTCATCCCGGCGCGCCCCGCCGGCGCCGGAGCCGGCTGCTGCCGGCGCGCCGCGGCGGCCTCGGGAACAGGCTGTGCCGCCGGCAAGACGCCGGGGTCGATGCGGCGGAAGGCGTACTCGTCGATCGTCAGCAGCACCTCGCCCGCGGCGTCGTAGAGGGTCACCGCGTAGCGCAGGGTGGCGGCCGTCGAGGGCGGCCCGGCGCCGGCCAGGCGGCGCGCGTGGCTGTGGACCACGGCGGCGAGCGGCCGCTCCTGGCGCAGGCCGGTGTACGAGAACGGCAGGTAGGGCGCTGCCGCGCCGGCGGCGGTGGCGGCGACGGCGTGCACGAATCCTGTCGCCACGTCGAGCAGCGCCGGATGGAGCGCCATCACCTCGAGCTCGGCGGCGAACCGCGCCGGCAGCTCGAGCCGCGCCAGGAACTGATCGCCCGCGGCGCCGACCGCGACTGCCACACCCTGCCAGCGCGGCCCGAACGCCAGTCCAAGATCTCCCGGGCCGGCGCCGGCCGTTCCCGCGGTGCCGCCGGGATGGGCGGCGGGAGGATCAAGCCCGGGCAGTGGTGGGGAAGCCGGTGGCACGAGCGATTCCGGTGGCGGGGGCGAAGCCAGCGGCGCCAGCGGCATCAGCGATGTCAGCGGCGTCTGCGGTGCCAGCGGTGCCAGCGGCATCGCGGCGAGCAGATCGGCCAGTGCCGGCGGCCTTGTCGCGGCCGCCGGCGGCGCGCCGAGCGGCGCCGCCTCGCCCACGGCGTGCTCCCGCCAGCCCGCGCCCGGCGTGCGGCTGGCGATGCGGATCTTCCAGGCGTCGCCGGCACGCTGCAGGGTGGTGAAGACGTCGCACGCCTCGTGATTGGGCACGGCCAGCGGCGCGACGAAGCTCAGGGAGCGAATCTCGAGCCCGCGAGCGTGATTCCCGCCGGGCGCGCGGTCCTCGGCGCCGCGCTCGCCGGCGGCGGGTCCTGCCTCCGCGGCGGCGAGGGCGCAGGCGGCGCGCGCCAGCTCGAGAAACGCGGTGCCCGGCATCACCGGTGTGCCGCCGAACCGGTGCTCGGCAAGCACCCAATGGCGCTCGGCGCTGAAACGGGTCACGAAGAGCTGCCGGCCCGGCTCCCCCGGCAGCCGGCGGTCGAGCAGCGGATGCGCCACGGCCTCGCCCGCGAGCGCCGGGAGGGCCGCAGGGGCGGCGATCGGCGGCGCGGCCTCGACGGCCATGCCCGCCTCGTCCCAGCGGTCCCAGGCGATCGAGATCACCCGTCCCGGCGGCGCCCCCGGCCGCGCGGACCGCGCCGAGCGCGCGGTGGCGAAGGCGTCGAGGAAGGCGTTGGCGGCGCAGTAGTCGGCCTGGCCGACAGCGCCGAGCACGGAGTTGAGCGACGAGCAGAGCACGAAGAAGTCGAGGTCCTCGGGCGGGAAGACCTCGGCCAGGGCCAGCGTCCCCTGCACCTTGGGCGCCAGCACCGCCGCGGCCTCCGCCTGCCGCCGCAGCTGCACGATGCCGCCGCCGGGCACGCCGGCCGCGTGCACCACTCCGTGCAGCGCGCCGAAGCGTTCGAGCGCCAGCTCGCGGACGCGCGCCAGGGCGGCGCGGTCGGCGACGTCGGCGGTCACCGCCAGCACCTCGGCGCCGTCCTCCTCCAGCTCGCGCCAGCGGCGCAGCTGCCGCAGCAGGCGCGCCTGTCTCGTGTCCTCCGCCGGACTGCCGGCGCCCTCGGCGGGGGCCGCGAGGAGCAGCTGGTCCCGGCGCTCGCGCGACGGCAGCTCGGAACGGCCGACCAGCACGAGGCGGGCGCCGGCTTGCGCCAGCCGGCGCGCCAGCGCGTGCCCGACGCCACCCAGGCCGCCGGTGACGAGGCAAACGCATCCCGGCCGCAGCCGCGGTGGCGCCCCGGCGGCGAGCCGCACCGGCTCGAAGTCCTGGGTCCAGCGCTGCCTGCCGCGGTAGGCGATCACGCCGTCCGCGGGCCGAGCCGCCACCTCGGCAAGCAGCAGCGCGGCGTCCGCCGCCGCGGCCTCGGCGCCGGCGGCCTCGGCGGCGGCGGCGGCCTCGGCGGAGGAGGCGGACCCGGCGACGGAGGCGGACCCGGCGATGGAGGAGGACCCGGCGATGGAGGAGGACCCGGCCACGGAGGAGGACCCGGCGAGATCGGCGACCCCCCGGGGTGACCAGCCGAGATCGCCGCTCGGCGACGGCGGCAGATCGAGGCTGCGGCAGGCGACGTGCGGCAGCTCGAGCGGCAGCACGCGGCAGGGGCCGAGCAGGGTCGCCCGTTCCGGCGCCACCGGCTCTCCTCCCGCCACGTCGTGCAGGCGGCGCGACACCACCCAGACGTCGAGCGGGTCCCGGGCGTCCGCCCTGCCGAGCGCCCTCCCCAGGGCCATCAGGCTGTAGAACCCTCGGTCCAGGGCGGCGTCGAGCGCCAGCGGCCGCTCCTCCGGAGCGCCGTCGCCCGCCCGGCCGCCGTCTGGCTGGCCGCTGCCGGCCGCCGCCGTACCGGCGCCGTCGGCGGCGTTCCAAAGATGGAGCACCGTGCCGCACTTCGGCCCTGCTTTCGCGATGGCCGCCCACAGGGCCTCGTGGTCCTCCGGGTCGGCCGGCCGCAGCGTGAAGGCGCCGTCTCCCAGGTGGGCAAACTCCGGGCCCGGGAACGCCAGGGTCACCTGGCACCCGGCGCTCCGCAGCAGCGCCGCGACCGCGGCGGTGAAAAGACCCCCCGGTTCCCCCGGACTGTCGCCGAAGAGCAGGTAGCCGCCGGCGGGGATCCCGCCGCCAGCAGAGAGCCTGCCGCCGGCAGAGATCCCGCGGCCGGCAACCTGATCCTGCACACGCCCACCGCCGGCTTCCAGCTCGGCGCCGGCCGGAACCTCGCCGCCAGTGGCGAGCTCGCCGCCGGGCATCACGGCGGCCGGCTGAGGCGGCAGGGAGCGGCGCCAGGACGGCAGGTAGAACCAGTCGGCCGGGTCGGACCGCCGCTCGGCGCTCGCCGCCCGCCGCGCTTCCTCGCTCGCCGCCCGCCGCGCCTCCTCGCTCGCCGCCGCGCCCGCGTCCGCCACGCCGGAAGGCCAGGCGCCGGCGGGCCGCGGCAACCAGAAGTGCTGGCGCTCGAAGGGATAGGTCGGAAGCGCGACCCGCCGGTTGCGGCGATGCGCGGAGAAGGCGTAGGGATCGAGCGGCGCGCCGGCGAGCCAGAGCCGGCCGGCGGTGCGCAGCAGGTGCTCCTCGCCGGCTCCATCCCCCGCGGCTTCGGCAGCGCGGGTTTCGGCCGCGTCGCGCTCTTCGCCCGCGTGGGAATCGGTCGCATCGAGAGCGCTCGCCCCCTGCCCGGGAGGGGGCTCGTGCAGAGTCGATAGGACCACCGGCGCCTGCGCCCGCAATTCGCGGCGCGCCAGGCGGCTCAGCGTCTCTCCCGGCCCGGTTTCAAGCAGGACGCCCGGACGGCTGGCCGCCAGGGTGCGGAGGCCGGCGGCGAAGCGCACCGGTTCCAGCAGCTGGCGGCCCCAGTAGCTCGGGTCGGTGGCTTCCTCCGCCAGGATCCAGGTGCCGGTCACGTTGGACACGAACGGGATGGCGGGCGGCCGGCGCACCACCTCGCTCACCGCGCGCACCAGCGGCGCAACGGCCGGCGCCATCGCCCGCGAGTGGAAGGCGTGGGAGGTGTGCAGGCGGCGGCCGGCCACGCCGCGCGCCGCGAGGCGCCGCTCGAGGTCCGCGATCGCCGCGTCCGGCCCCGACGCCACCGAGCGGTCGGCGGCGTTCTCGGCCGCGAGTGAGAGATCGCCGGTCAGCAGCGGTTCCAGGTCGGCCGCGGCGAGCGGCACGGCGAGCATCGCGCCGGCCGGCAGCGCGTCGACCAGCCGGCCGCGCAGCGCCACCAGGGAGAGCGCGTCCGCGAGCGTAAAGACCCCGGCCAGGCACGCCGCGACCAGCTCGCCGATGCTGTGGCCGAGCAGCGCGGCCGGCCTCGTCCCCCAGCCGATCCACAGCCGCGCCACGGCGTATTCGACCGCGAACAGCGCCGGCTGGGCGAAGCGGGTGCGGCCGAGCAGCGCCGCCGCCGCCGGCGCCCGCCCAGGGAAAAGGATCTCCCGCAGGTCGGCTTCCAGGTGCGGCACGAGCAGCTCCGCCACGCGATCGATCTCGTCCCGGAAGGCCGGCCGGGTGCGGTAGAGGCTCGCGGCCATGCCGGCGCGCTGCGCACCCTGCCCGGGCAGCAGGAAGGCCACCCGCGGCTCGCCTCCGGCGCGGCCGCTCATCGTCCATCCCGCCGCGGCGCCGGCCAGCGCGGCCCGCGCCGTGGCGGCGTCGCGGCAGACGACGGCCCGGCGGAGCTCGAAGGCGCGGCGGCCGGCGCGCAGGGTGAAGGCGACGTCGGCGAGATCGTCCGGGCCCATCCCGGGATGGCGTTCGAAGTGGCCGGCGAGGTTGGCTGCGGCCCGTTCGAGCGCGGTCTCCGTCCGCGCCGAAAGCTGCAGGAGCTGCCAGCCCGCGCCGGTGGCGCTGCTGCCGGGATCGCCGGGATGGTTGGGATCGCCGGGATGGTTGGGATCGCTGGGATGGTTGGGATCGCGGGGATCGCGGAGATCGCGGGGATCGTTGGGATCGGTGAGAGCCTGGGCGGGCAGGGCGCGACGTGCGGCGCGCGGCGGCGCTTCTTCCAGGATCACGTGCGCGTTGGTGCCGCCGATGCCGAACGAGCTGACGCCGGCGCGCCGGGGGCTGCCGTTGCCGGCCCAGGGCCGGATGGCTGTCGAGTTGACGGCAAAGCGCGTCGCGGTCTGGGCGACGAGCGGGTTCAGCCGCTGCAGGTGGAGGCTCGGCGGGATCGCGCCGTGGCGCAGCGCCAGCACCGCCTTGATCAACCCGGCGACCCCCGCGGCGCAGTCCAGGTGCCCGAGGTTGGTCTTGAGCGAGCCCAGCGCGGCCACGGCGCCGTTGCCGCCGGCCGGCGCGGTGCCGTATGCCTCGGCCAGCGCCGCCGCTTCGATGGGGTCGCCCAGTGGCGTGCCGGTGCCGTGCGCCTCGATGTAGGAGATGGTGGCGGGATCGACGCCGGCGGCGGCGATCGCGTCGCGCAGCACCCGCACCTGGCCCGCCAGCCCCGGCGCCGTGTAGCCGATCTTGCGGGAGCCGTCGTTGTTGATCGCCGAGCCCTTGATCACCGCCGCGACGGCATCGCCGTCCGCCAGCGCGTCGTCCAGGCGCCTGAGCACCACCAGGCCCAGCCCGTCGCCCGGCACCGTCCCGGCGGCGGCGGCGTCGAAGGCGCGGCAGTGACCGTCCGGCGAGAGGATGCCGCCTGCCTCGTATTGGTAGCCGTCGCGGTAGAGGTTGCGCAGCGCCACGCCGCCGGCCAGCGCCATGTCGCACTCGCCGGCCAGCAGCGCCTGGCAGGCCAGGTGAACCGCCACCAGCGACGTCGAGCAGGCGGTCTGTACCGTGAGGCTCGGCCCTTCGAGCCCCAGGCGATAAGAGACGCGGGTGGCGAGGAAGTCCTTGTCCACCCCCACCAGCGCCAGGTCCCCCAGCGCGACGCCGGCGCCGCTCGCCATGAGGTGATGGAAGTAGCGGCTCGTCGAGGCCCCGGCGTAGACGCCGATGCGTCCCCTGAAGGACGTCGGATCGTGGCCGGCGGTCTCCAGGGCTTCCCAGGCGCACTCGAGCAGGAGCCGGTGCTGGGGGTCGGTCGTCTCCGCCTCCCGCGGCGTCAGGCCGAAGAAGGCGGCGTCGAACAGCTCGATGCCGTCCACCACCGCCGCCGCGCGCACGTACGCCGGCGACGACCGCAGCTCGGGCGCCACGCCGGCACGCTCGAGGTCGGCCGTGGTCAGCGGCTTGACCGCTTCGACGCCTGCCATCAGGTTGCGCCACAGCTCCTCGACCCCGGCCGCGCCGGGGAAGCGGCCGGCCATGCCGATCACTGCGATCTCCCGGCCGCCGGCCTGGCGGTGCCGTTCCGGCGCCGGGCCCGCGTCGCTGGCACCGCCGGCGCCACCGGACGCCTCGGCCGCCGGCGGCGAGAGATCCGGCGGCACGGCCTCCGGGCGGAGATATCCGGCCAGGGCGGCGACGGTCGGGTAGCGGAAGATGTCCAGGATCTGCAGCCCGGGGTGAAGCTCGCGGAGCTTGCCGTGGACCTCGACGAGCAGCAGCGAGTGCCCGCCCAGGTCGAAGAAGCTGTCGTCGCGGCCCACCGCCGGCCGTTTCAGGACCTGGCGCCAGACGGCGGCGATCGTCTCCTCGACCTCGCCCCGTGGCGCGGCGGCCGGCACGCCGGCGGTGCGCTCGTGCTCCTGGCCGAGCGCGGCGGCAAGCTCGTGCCGCGAGAGGGCGCGGCGGTCGAGCTTGCCGTTGGCCGTGAGCGGCAGCGCGGGGAGCGGCACGATGAGCGCCGGCATCGCGGCGGCGGGCAGGCGGCGGGCGAGACCCTGGCGCAGCCGCGCCGTCCACCCGGCGTCGCCGGTGGCCGCGGCGGCGCTCGGTCCCGCGGCGCCGGCAGGCGTCACGAAGGCGACGAGGCCGGGGCCGCCCGGCAGATCGGCGCGCGGCAGCACCGCGCAGGCCGACACCTGGGGATTGGCGGCGATTGCCGCCTCGACCTCGCCGGGCTCGATGCGGATGCCGCGCACCTTCACCTGGCGGTCCAGCCTGCCGAGGAACTCCAGCTCGCCGTCCGCGAGCTGGCGGACGCGGTCGCCGGTGCGGTAGAGCCGTTCGCCCGGCGCCTCGGCCCAGGGGTCGGGCATGAAGCTCGCCGCCGTTTCGCCGGGCCTGCCGAGGTAGCCGCGCGCCACTCCGGCGCCGCCGAGGCACAGCTCCCCGGCCGCCCCGCGCGGCACCGTTCGCAGCCGGCGATCGAGCACGTAGGCGCGAAGGCCGTCGAGCGGGCGGCCGATCGGCGGCGCCTCCGCCGCCGCGGCCGCGGCGCCGGCGGCGTCGAGGCGCGCGGTGGTGGCCAGCACCGTGGTCTCGGTGGGACCGTAGACGTTCCACAGCGTGAACGGCAGCGGCCCCGCCGGCACCCGGCGCAGCTTTTCGCCGCCGATCGCCAGCGAGCGCAGCGCCAGCTCGGGAGGCGGCCGCCACGCGGCCAGGAGCGCCTCCCCCAGCGGCGTCGGCAGGAAGCAGTGGGCGATGCCCGCGGCGGCCAGCCGCGCGCCGAGCGCCGCCGGTTGCAGGCGCGTCGCGTCGTCGACCACCTCGACCGCGGCGCCGGCGGTCAGCCAGGGCCACAGCTCGAGCACCGTGGCGTCGAAGGTCGGACCCGCCAGGTGCAGGGTGCGGTCGTTCGCCGTGATGCCCACCCAGCGCCGGTGCCAGGCGACGAAGTTGGCGAGGCTGGCGTGGGTCACCGCCACCCCCTTCGGCATGCCGGTCGATCCCGAGGTGTAGATCACGTAGGCGAGGGCCGTGGGCGGCGGCGCCGCGCCTGCGAAGGGCGGCACGACGGCGGGCGGCGCGACGGCGGGCGGCGGCGCGACTGCGGATGGCGGCACGGTGGCGGGCGGCGCGGGCGCCTCCCGCGGCGGCCGGCGGCCGAGCTCCAGGGAATCGAGATCGACCACCTGCTCGCCGCGGGCGGCCCCCAGCGCCGCCGCCAGCGCGGCGGCCCGCGCCCCCCGGGCGAGCAGCAGCCGCGCGCCGCAATCGCGCACCAGCCCCGCCAGCCGCTCGTCCGGGTCGGCGGGATCGAGCGGCACGTAGGCGCCGCCCGCGCCGAGCACCGCCAGCATCGCCACCACCTCGGCCGCCGACCGCCCAAGGCAAAGCGCCACCCGCACCTCGAGCCCGACGCCGCGGTGGACCAGCCATTGCGCCAGCCAGGCCGCCGCCGCCGCCAGCTCGCCATAGGTCAGCGCAGCGGCGCCGTCGCACACCGCCGTGGCGTCGGGCGCGCGGCGCGCCTGCGCCGCCACCTGTTGTGCCACCGGCAGCGCCGCCGCCCCGCCCGCCGCGGTGTCGTTCCACTCCCGCAGCAGTTGCTGGCGCTCCGCCGCCGCCAGCAGGGGCAGCTCGCCGAGCCGGGTTCCCGGCGCCGCGGCCGCCGCGGCGAGCAGCGCGCCGAAGTGGCCGAGCAGGCGGTCGATGGTGGGCGCGTCGAACAGGGCGAGCGGGTATTCGGCGGTGACGCGGGGTGCGGGCCCGCCGTCGCTCCCCGAGCGCGCCGCGGCAGGAGCGCTCCCCTCGCAGGTCAGCATGAGATCGAACTTGGCGCTGCCGGTCGCCGCCGGCAGCTGCGCCAGGCGCAGGCCGGCGATCTCGTCGAGCGGCCGCGGCGGCGCCTCGACGGCAAAGGCCACCTGGAACAGCGGCGTGAGCGCCAGGTCGCGCTCCGGCCGCAGCTCCGCGACCAGCAGCTCGAACGGCAGCTCCTGGTGGGCGAAGGCGTCGAGCGCGCTCTCCCTCACCCTGGCCACCAGCTCGGCGAAGGATGGATCGCCGGCCACATCGATCCGCAGCACCAGGGTGTTGGCGAAGTAGCCGATCAGCCCCTCGAGCTCCGGCCGCGCGCGGTTGGCGACCGGCGTGCCGATGACCACGTCGCTCTGCCCGCCGTAGCGCAGGAGCAGGGTGGCGAAGACCGCCGCCAGGGCCATGAACGGGGTCGCCGGCTGCCGCTCGCCGAGGCCGGCCGGCGTTGCGAGCGTGGCGAGCGCCGCCGGCGGCAGCGGCAGGCTGCGCGCCGCGCCGCGCCAGTCGCGGACCGCCGGCCGCGGGCGGTCGAAGGGCAGGGGCAGCGGCGGCGGCAGATCGGCGAGCCGCCGGCGCCACCAGTCCGCCAGCGCCGCCAGGCGCTCGCCGGCGACGAGGCGGCGCTGCCAGGCGGCGAAGTCCGCGTACTGCACCGGCAGCGGCGGCAACGGCGCCGCCCGCTGCCGGCCGGCGCCGCCGGCTGCGGCGGCGGCAGTGGCGGCGGCGTAGAGGACCGCCAGCTCGCGCACCAGGATGGCGACCGACCAGCCGTCGCAGGCGATGTGGTGCAGGGTGAGCAGCAAGCGGTGACGGCCGGCAGCGAGGCGCAGCAGCAGCGCGCGCAGCAGCGGTCCGCGCATCACGTCGAAGCCGCGCGCCGCCGCGGCGGCCTGCTGCCGCTCTGCCTCGGCCTCCCGGGCGTCCGGCGGCAGGGCCTCCAGGTCGAGCACCGGCAGCCGCGCCGCGGCGCCCGCCGGCGCGATCTCCGCCACTGCCTGCAGCGATCCGCCGGCCGCCGCCATCGCGATCCTGGTGCGCAGCGCCTCGTGCCGGTCGACGACGCGGCCCAGGGCGGCAGCCAGGGCCGCGGCGTCCAGGCGGCCGGCGATCTCGACCACCGCCGCGATGTTGTAGAGCGGCAACCCGGGAGCGATCTGCTCGAGCAGCCAGAGCTGCTGCTGGCCGAAGGAGAGCGGCAGCGGCGCATCGCGCGGCGCCGTCTCCAGGGCGCCTGCCGCCGTCTCCAAGGCGCCTGCCGCCGTTTCGAAGCCGCCGCCTGCCGCCGTTTCGCGCCCGGCCGCCCGTTCCTGCAAGCGCGCCAGCAGCTTTTCCCGTTGCGCCGGCGACAGGGCGGCCAGGCGGCCGGCAAGATCGTCGCCCGCCATCAGCGCCGCCGCCCCCGCGGCGCCCGGGGTCCGCGCTCCGCGCCGCGCGGCAGCGGCGCGAACAGGTTGGCGATTGATCTCATCGACTACCTAAGGTGCCGCGGTCAGGCCGGAAGTGTACTGGAAAGGAGGTATATGCTCGAAAGCGCCGTGAGCGTTATCTCGGACAGCTCGAAGCTGGTGGCGTTTCTCGGCAGGTGGGCCCGGGGCGCTCGCCACGCCCGCCTCGTCCTGCTGGCCGTCGTCGTCCTCGGCGCGCTGGGCGGCCTCGCCAGCACCGGCCTGCTGGCGCTGCTGAACGTCGCGCTGAGCGGCGGCCGGGAAGCGATGGGCAAGGTGGCGGCGGCCTTCGTCGCCCTGTGCGTGCTGCTGCCGGTCAGCCGCTACCTCTCCGCGAGCCTGCTCCTGAAGCTCACCGTCGACGCGCTGTTCCAGCTGCGCTTCCGGTTGTGCGGCGACGTGCTCGCGGCGCCGCTGCGCAGCCTGGAACAGCATGGCCCTCACCGCATCGTCAACGTGCTGGCGCAGGACATCCCGGCCATCGCGGTGGCCCTGACGAGCGTCCCGACGTTGTGCATGCAGCTGGCGATCGTCGCCGGTTCGCTCGCCTACCTGGGCTGGCTCTCGTGGCGGGTGCTGCTGCTGGTGACCGGCTTCATGATCGCGGGCATCGTCTCCTACCAGCTGCCGATGCTGCGCTCGATGCGCGCCTTCCGCGAGCTGCGGCGCTACATGGACGTGCTGATGAAGCATTTCCACGCCGTGACCGACGGTTTCAAGGAGCTCAAGCTGCACCGCTCGCGCCGCGCGGCGTTCATCCAGGGAGAGCTGGCGCCGACGCTTCGGGAGGTGCGGCGCTCCTCGTACGCGGCCAACTCGTCGCTGCTGGCCGCGGTCAGCTGGGGGCAGGTGCTGTTCTTCGTGGTCATCGGCCTGATCGTCTTCGCGCCGCCGGGGTTCCGGGGCGGCGACCGCGCGGTCCTGCTCGGCTACAGCCTGGTCATCCTTTACATGATGGGTCCGCTCGAAGGCATCCTGGCCATGATGCCCGCGCTCAACCAGGCCGCCGTCGCCATCGAAGCTGCCGAGCGCCTGGGGGTCCTGCTCGCCGCCCGCGCCGGCCCACCGGCGCCGCCCGGCATCGCTCCGCCCGCGCCGGCGCCGGCCGCCGGCGGCGGGGAGATGGAGCGCCCGTGGGCGCGGCTGGAGCTCGTGGGCGTGAGCCATTCGTATGGCCGCGAGGGCGAGAGCGGCAGCTTCGTCGTCGGGCCGATCGACCTCGTGCTGCAGGCCGGCGAGCTGGTCTTCCTGACCGGCGGCAACGGCTCCGGCAAGACCACGCTGGCCAAGCTCCTGACCGGCCTCTACAGCCCGGAGAGCGGCGAGATCCGGGTCGACGGCCAGCCGGTCACCGAGGAGAACCGCGAGTCGTATCGCCAGTACTTCTCGGCGGTGTTCACCGATTTCCATCTCTTCGAGAAGCTCCTCGGGCTCGCGGGGCCGGACCTCGACGAGCGCGCGATGCAGCACCTCGTCCGGCTGAAGCTGCGCCACAAGGTGACGGTGCGCGGCGGGGCGCTCTCGACGATCGAGCTGTCGCAGGGCCAGCGCAAGCGCCTCGCCCTGCTGACCGCCTGCCTGGAGGACCGGGCGGTCTACGTCTTCGACGAATGGGCCGCCGACCAGGACTCCACGTTCAAGGAGGTCTTCTACCGCGAGGTCCTGGCGGAGCTCAAGGCGCTGGGCAAGACCGTGATCGTCATCACCCATGACGACCGCTACTACGGCGTCGCCGATCGGATCGTCAAGCTCGACGGCGGCCAGGTGGTCCACGACGGGACCCGGGCGCAGCAGGAATCCGGCGTCGCGGCATTCTCGTAGGCGCCGCCCCGCCCCGCCGCGCCCGCCGCCCGGCCGTACGCCATGAAGAACCCCGAGCTGGACAACCTGTTCTCCGGCCGCTCGCCGCAGGAGCTGGTCACCGCCGCCGCTGCGGAGCAGCGGCGGTCGCTCATCCGCGAGTTCTACGACCGGGTCAACGACTCGCTCACCGGTTCGAGCTACGGCCGCGACGCGATCTTCCTCAACTTCGGCTACCTGGCCGACGAGCATCCGCGGTCCTCGGCGGTCCGCCTGCCCGCACACTGGGTGAACCGCAATCGCATGGACCTCGTCCTCGAGCTGGTGGGCGATTGCGAGCTGGCCGGCTGTTCCGTCCTCGACGTCGGTTGCGGCCGCGGCGGGACCCTCACCATCCTCGACCGTTTCTTCCACGCCGGCAAGGCATGGGGACTCGACCTGTCGCCTGCCGCCGTCGCCTTCTGCCGCCGCCACCTCGGCAAGCCCAACCTGCGTTTCGTCAACGGCGACGCCGAAAGGTTGCCTTTTCGTGCCGGGTCGTTCGACGTCGTGACCAACGTCGAGTCCTCGTGCCTCTATCCCGATATTTATGCTTTCTATCGCGAGGTGCACCGCGTCCTATCGCCGCGCGGCCGCTTCCTTTACACCGACGTCATGCCGGTCGCCCATCTCGATACCTACCTCACCTATCTGCGGGACCTCGGTTTCTCGCTCGCCAGGGACCAGGACATCACCGACAACGTCTTGCTGTCGCTCGAATTCGACGCCGGCAACCAGCCCGCGGTGCAGGGACAGCTCGGAGAGATGATGGACTTCTTCCTTGCAACTCCCGGCTCGCAACCCTACAGCGACCTCCGCGCCGGGCGCCTGCGCTACCACGTCTGGCAGCTCGAGAAATCCTCCTGACCCTCCGCCCGGAGCCTGACCGCTCGGGCCTGCCGAGACCGGGGTGGTGAAGGGCGAGGAGCCGTCCTGCGGCGGACGGCTCCTCGCCTCCGGTCATGGCACGGCGAAGACGAGGCGGTCGGCGTCGGTGGCCACCCGGGTCGGCAGGTTGCCGTCGATCTTGAGCAGCAGGACGTTGCTCCCGGACAGCAGGGGAACGTCCACGCGCTCGAAGGTGCCGGCCGCGGGGTGGAAGAGGCCGGTGACGTCGGTGCCGTTCAGCGTCGCGGAGAACGTGGCGGCGATCACCTGCGCATCATAGAAGATCAGCAGCGGCACGCTGGTCGTCCCGGCGGGCAGGTCGGTCTCGGAGCTGGTCGGGTTGGCATAGGTGAGGAAGTGGTTGACGTCCCGCGGCCGCTGGCCGCCGCCGAGGAAGCCCCCGGACACCGGGAAGCTGCCGCCGGGCGCGACCGGCAGCGTGAACGTGTAGACCTGCGTGGAGCCCGGGCTCACCGGCATGTCCTCGATCGTGGTGTAAGACCTCTGGAAAGTCGGGTCGAAAGCGGTCAGATCCAGGTCGTACGTGCCGGTCCCGGTCCCCGTCACGGTGAGGTTGTAGGTGCCAGGCGCGCCGGGGGTGAGATCGAGGACCTTCGCGTCGACGTGGGCCGGTGTGTCCGTGTCGTCGTTGGGATCGTCGAACGAATCGTCGTTGTAGGCGGCGCCGGGGATCTCCGCGAAAGAGGCGCCCGCGATCGGGTCGATGCCGGTCCGCAGGCCCGACGAGTCGGTGAGCAGCAGCTCGGCCGGCGAGTGCAGGGTGAGGGTGACGTTGCCCGGGAAGCTGAATGTCGTGCCGGTGCCTTGGAGCTCGCGGGTGCCGTAGTACGTGTTGTTGTAATCGAACGGGATGGTGCCGGAGCTGAGGTCCCGGTCGGCGCCGCCGTTCGGATCCTTGAGCTTGTAGCTGTCCTCGGTGTCGGGACGGCCCCAGGCGGCCACGTAATGAGTGTGGAGCCTGCCCGTCGGGTTGCTCCGGCTGTGATGCAGGACCTTGATCGGCGTCGGGCCCTTGGCGCAGATGGCGTTGCGAGCGGCCCCGGCCAGTGCGTCCCCGGGAAACGCCGTGGGGCCGGTGGGGTTTTCCGTGGACGGCTGCCTGTTGAAGGTGAGGTTGACGCCCCGCGTGGATGCATACTGCACGACTTTCGCAGGCTGGATGCCCCCCTCGTTGTCGAACCCGTTGTGGTTCGTCAGCCAGGTGTTCAAGTCCGTCGGAGTGGTGGCCGCGCCATGGTAGGTGATGGTGCCCGCGTAGGCGGTGAGCAGGCAGCCGAGCTGCTTGATGGTCGCCAGCGGCGGGTTCGGGGTGGTGATCTTGCTGCAGAGCTTGGTCTTCCCTGCGGCGTCGCGGCAGAAGTTCCCGTACTGGGTGGTCGGGTAGTTGACCTGGTCGTAGGTCGGCGCGGTGATGGCCGCGACCTTGGCCGGGTTGATGGTGGGCTTGAGGTTGAACGTGCCGCTCGCGTAGGAGGCCCCGTTACGCGAGAAGCTCATGGAGTAGGCGCCGATCGTCGGCCCGCATTGGGAGGAGAAAAACCATATGATGTCGACCGACTGCGACCCGCAGAGCTCGACCTGCGGGGAGCCGCCCACCCAGCAGTCTTGCTGGCCGTTGAAGGTGCTGTGGAAGACGAATGACGGGAAGCTCGACGGCGTCCCGCCTGGGGGCGTGAAGGTCGCGCTCAGCGTGTCGCCGTCGTTGGCCCCGTTCGCAAAGGTCTCGCCGGCCGAGAGGAGGTCCCGGAAGTAGCCGATGGGGCCGGGATCCATCGGGATAAAGGACTGCTCTTCGGCGGGAAACCGCAGGAAGCCCTCGAACACGTCCGAGGTGGCGACCGCGGCGGCCTTCGCCGCGCCGGACCGTGCGGCCGAGGGCACCAGCCGAGCGGAGGTGTGG
>DATKFK010000183.1:0-12732 GCA_035544375.1 Thermoanaerobaculia bacterium | reverse complement strand
GGCGTGTCGCGGCGGGCGCTCCGCGGTCCTCACTCCGGCGCCCCCGCGTCCGGCCTGATCAGCTCCGCGTCGGCGGCAGCCTCGGCACCGTGCAGCCGCTCGACCAGGGCGGCGCGTCGCGCCAGCACGGCGCGCTGGTTGACGTAGCCCTTGTCGGTGATCTCGCCGGCGTCGATCGCCGGCGGCTCGGCAAGCAGCAGGGCCGCGCCGATGCGCCGGCTGCTGCCGGGGTTCGCTGCGTTGTAGGCGGCCAGGCCGGCGTGCAGACGGCGGCGCACCTCGGGCCGGCGGATCAGCTCCCCCAGGGGGGCATCCGCCGCCGCGCCGGGGCACAACGAGCGGCACCCTGCAAGGTTGGGGAAGACGAGCAGACCAATTTCGGGCCGGTCGTGGCCGGTCACCACCAGGTCCTGGACGACCGGCGCGGCGGCGGTGGCGACCAGGGTGCGCACCTCGCCGACGTGGACCCAGGTGCCGGAGGTCAGCTTGAAGTCTTCGGCCAGCCGGCCGTCGAAGACGAGGCCGCGCGAGGGGTCGCGCGGATCGGCCAGCTTGCCGGCGTCGCCGGTCGCGAGGAACCCGTCCTGGTCGAAGGTCTCGGCGTCGCGGCCGCGGGCCGCGCCGCCGGGGCGGCCATGCGGTTGCCAGTAGCCGGGAGTCACGTTGGGGCCGCGGACGCGCAGCTCGAGCTTGCCGCCGGCGGGTGCCAGCTTGATCTCCGTGCCCGGCACAGGCAGGCCGATGTTGCCGGCCCGCCGGATCGGGTAGTGGACCGAGGTCGCGGTCGGCGCCGTCTCGGTCGAGCCCCAGCCCGAGAGCATCGCCACGCGCCGCCCGGCCGCCGCGTCCGACAACCTTTCGAGCGCCTGCCAGACGTGCTGCGGCAAGGCCGCCGCCGCATAGAAGAGGACGTCGAGGTCGCGGAAGAAGGTGCTGCGCAGCGCCGCGTCGCTCTCGAGATAGGGGAGCAGCATGTCGAGCCCGCGCGGCACGTTGAAGTGCATCGTCGACGGCACCTCGCGCAGGTTCTCGGCCGTCGTCGCGATCGGTCCGGGCGCCGGCTTGCCGCCGTCGATGTAGAGCGTGCCGCCGTTGCGCAGCACCAGGTTGAAGTTGTGGTTGCCGCCGAAGGTGTGGCTCCACGGCAGCCAGTCCACGATCACCGGCGGCCGCGCCGCGAGGAAGGGCCAGGCCTGGGCGATCGCCTGCTGGTTCGAGCACAGCATGCGCTGCGTGTTGAGGACACCCTTGGGAATGCCGGTGGAGCCCGAGGTGAAGAGGATCTTGGCCAGCGTCTCGGGGCCGACCGCGGCGAAGCGCGCCGCCACGGCCGGGCCCGGCGGGCGCTCGAGCAGCTCGGCGAAGCCGGTCGCCGCGAGGCCGGCCGGCGGCTTGGCGCTCACCGCCAGCTCGGCGCCGGCGGGCAGCGCCTCCCGGACCGCGGCCAGGGCCGCCGAGTAGGCGGCGCCGTCGCCGGCGTAGACCAGGCCCGGCCGCGTGAGCTGCAGGATCGAGCGCAGCTTGGCATGGTCGTGGGAAAGCAGCGAGTAGGCAGGCGAGATCGGCGCCACCGGGATGCCCACGTGCATGGCGGCCAGCTGCAGCAGCCCATTGTCGATGCCGTTCTCGGAGAGGATGGCCACCGGGCGGCCGCGGTCCAGCCCGCGCGCCAGCAGGGCGCCGGCGATCCGCTCGACCGCCGCCAGCGCGGCGCCGTAGCCGATGCGGCGCCAGGGGCCGAGTCCGCGGTGCCCGTCGCGTTCGCGGCGCGAGCCGCGATCCTGGAGCTCGCCGCGTTCAGCCAGGAAGGTGCGGTCGGGGGCGGCGGCCGCCCAGGTGCGCAGCAGCTCTCCGAGGCAGCGCGGATAGGGGTGCAACGCCTGCCGCGAGGCAAGTACCATCCCGCCGCCCGGCAGACGCCGAACCGTGACCGCGACCGGCGCCAGGGCGAGCGGCCCGCGCGGCGGCCTCGCCGCGGCGGGCCCCTCGGACGTTGCAGGCCGGGGCATTGCCGGAGCGCACCTGCCTCAGCGAGCGGCCGGCTGCGCGAAGCGGCTGAAGAAGCTTGTCGGCTTCCAGGCCGGCCTCTTCTCTTCGTCGGCGACCCGCTCGGCCAGCGCCAGCATCAGCTGGTTGAACTTCGCCGCGGCGGGCAGGTCCACGGGCTGGCCGACGTCGTCCGAGGGCGCGTGGTAGCGATTGGTCAGCCACTCCTTTTTCATCTTCTCTTCGGGCGAGCCGGGCGCGGCGCCGAAGCTGAAGGCGAGCGCGGGGATTCCCCTGCGGATGAAGCTGTACTGGTCGCTGCGGATGAAGGCGTTGCGGTCGGGGAAACGGTCCGCGACCGCCTCGACCCCGGCCGCCGCTCCGACCGCGCGCGCGTCGTCTCCCAGCGTCGATTCGTCGAGCCCTTCCACGGTCAGGTAATGGAGAGGGTATAGCGGCAAGAACATGTCCATGTTGAGATCGGCCGCGAGCGCGCTCGGCGGCACGGTCGGATGGGCGGCGAAGTAGCGCGATCCCAGGAGCCCCTTCTCCTCGCCGCACAGCGCCAGGAAGATCAGCGAGCGCCTGGGCTTGCGGCCGCCGTCGCCGCCGGCGTGCAGGGCGCGGGCGATCTCGAGCAGCGAAGCGACGCCCGCGGCGTTGTCCATCGCGCCGTTGTAGATGCTGTCGCCGCGGATCGGTTCGCCCACTCCCAGGTGATCGAGGTGCGCCGAGAGCACCACGTACTGGTTCCTCAAGATGGGGTCGCTGCCCGGAAGCAGGCCCACGACGTTGGACGCCTCGACCTGCCCGGTCGTGGTGGCGACCCTGGCCCTGAGCGCCACCGCCAGCGGAAAGCGCGGCAGGGGCCGCGCCGCATCCGCCAGCGCCAGCAGCTCGGCGATCGTGTGTCCGGTGCCGGCAAAGAGCTTGTCCGCCGCGGCGGGATTGAACATGGCGCTGAACATCGCCCGCGAGGTGTCCTGGAGCGCCGGCTCGGCGAGCCGCATCCCCGGCTGCGACGCCGCCAGCGACATGCGCGCCCAGGGAATGTCCATCGAACGCGGGTTCGGGATGACGATCGACCCGATGGCTCCCGTCCGCTCGAGCGCCCTGCTGAACTCCTGCGACGCGCGGGCGTGCGATTTCAAGTTGCCGGGGATGTCGCCCGGGCCGCCGTTGAGGTAGACGACGACCTTGCCCGCGAGGTCCTGGCCCGCGAAGTCGTCATACCCCGACTCGGGAAGGTGCAGGGCGTAGCCCACGAAGACCAGCGGCGCGGCCACCGTTGCCGGCTGCGGCGAGCGGCTGCTCAGCAGCGCCTCGCCGCCGACGGCCAGCGCCTCCTCCCGCCCGTCCCGCTCGAGCGCCAGGCTCGACGCCGCGGCCACCACCCGTTGCACCTCGAAGCGCACCGGTTGCAGGTAGCCGTTGGTGCCGGCCGGCGCCAGGCCGTATTCCTTGAACCGCTCCGCCACGTAGGCGGCTGCCGCCACGTATCCGGGACTGCCGGTCAGGCGCCCCTGCAACGTGTCGTCGGCCAGGTAACGCACGTGCGCCCACCAGCGCTCGCCGGGTTTGCCGGCCTCGTCGCCGCCGGCGCCGCCGGCGACGGTGCCGGCGGTCCGCGCCGCCACGGCCGCCGGCGGGCCCCACGCCAGCGTCGCGATCCCCCCTCCCAGCAGGGCCAGCGCCGCCAAGGTGCCAGCCGGCCAACGCAGTCTCCAAGCCATGGTTGCCGCTCCTGTGAAGGAGCGCCAGTGTATCGCAGGGCGCCTCGATCCGGTGGGGAGCGCTCAGCCGGGCGGCGCTTCCGGCCCGTCGGGCGCCGCCGGCCCGCGGCGCGCCAGGACGCTGTGGCGCCGGCCGTAGAAGAGATAGATCACCATCCCGAGCGCGAACCAGATCAGCAGGAGCAGCCAGTTCTCGGACGGCAGGCCGCACATCAGGAGCAGGCAGCTCGCCGCGCCGAGAATGGGAATGACCGGCACCCAGGGGACGCGGAAGAGGCGCTCGGCATCCGGGTGGGTGTGGCGCATCACCGGGATCGCGGCGCACACCACCACGAAGATGAACAGCGTTCCCATGATCGCCAGGTTGACGACCACGTCGATCGGCAGGAAGGCCGCGGCCAGGGCGACCGGCAGGCCGGTCGCCAGGGTCGCCTTGTACGGCGTGCGGAAGCGCGGATGGACCGCCGCGAAGAATCGCGCCGGCAGCAGGCCGTCGCGGGCCATGGCCAGGAGGATGCGCGGCAGCGACAGCAGCAGCACCAGCAGCACGGTGGTGATGCCTGCCACGCCGGCGAGCGCGATCAGCAGCTTCGCCCATCCCAGGCCCACCTGCTCGAAGGCATTGGCCAGCGGCGCGTTGAGGTCCAGCCGGTCGTAGGGCACCATGCCGGTCAGCACCGCGATGACCGCCATGTACAGGACGGTGCAGACGACCAGCGACCACAGGATGCCGAACGGCACGTCGCGCTGCGGCCGCCGCGCCTCCTCCGACTGGGCGGAGACGGCGTCGAAACCGAAATAGGACAGGAACGCGAGCGCGGCGCCGGCCAGCATGCCGACCGGCCTGCCGCCAGCGTCGGCGCCGCCGAAGAAAACCTTGCCAAAGGCGCCGATGCCGCCCAGGCCGTAGGGAGCGAAGGGCCGCCAGTTGTGTGGATCGACGTAGCAGGCGCCGACGGCCACCACGAACAGCACCGCCGCGAGCTTCACCACCACCATCGCGGCGTTGAAGCGGGCACTCTCGCGGATGCCGGCGATCAGCACGACCATCAGCGCGCCGACGATCGCGACCGCCGGCAGGTTGACGATCGAGCCGGTCGCGAGCTGGCGGCCGAGGTGCGGATCGTAACCCACCACCGGCCCCGAGACCGCCGGCGGCAGCCGCAGCCCGAAGGAGCCCAGGACGCTCTGAAGGTAGCCGGACCAGCCGTTGGCCACCAGCGCCGCGCCGCCGGCGTACTCGAGCACCAGCGCCCAGCCGAGCACCCAGGCCGGCAGCTCGCCGAGCGTGGCGTAGGCATAGACATAGGCGGAGCCGGCGACCGGCACCATCGACGCGAACTCGGCGTAGCACAGGGCCGCGAACAGGCAGGCGACGCCGGCCACCGCGAAGGAGAGCAGCAGGGCCGGGCCGGCGGTCTGGCGGGCGATGGCGCCGGTGGTGACGAAGATGCCGGCGCCCAGGATCGCGCCGATGCCGAGCGCGGTGAGCTGCACCGGGCCGAGCGCCCGCCGCAGGCGTCCCTCGCCCTCCTCCCGGGCCTCGGCGAGCAGGCGTTGCAAGGGCTTGCGGGAGAACAGGCTATGCGCCATGGCCGGCCAGCGCGAGGACGCGCAACGGGCTGCCGCTGCCATTGACGATCTTGAGCGGCGCGGCGATCACCAGGGCGCCGGTCGGCGGCAGCTGGTCGAGGTTGCGCAGGCTCGCCAGGCCGAAGCGGCCGGCGCCGTGCATCAGCGTGTGACAGGGGAAGGGCGGATCGAAGCCGAAAGCCTGGCCGGCATCCGTGCCCACGGTCTCGACGCCGACCCCCAGGACGTCGCGCTCGTGGGCCAGCAGCTCGACGGCGCCGCGATGGAAGCCAGGGCTGTGCGGGCCGTCGTCGGCGACGTTCAGGAAGTCGGCGCGGTTGCCGGCGCGCCCGCTCCAGCCGCTGCGCACCAGCACCCAGGCCCGCGGCGGGATGCGGCCGTGCTCGGCCTCCCATGCCAGCACCCGCTCGCGGGTGAGCAGGAAGTCGGCGTCGGCAGCCACCTCCGCGGTGACGTCGACCACGCAGGCAGTGCCGACGAAGCGGCGGGCCGGGATGGTGTCGCACGCGTTGTCCGGCAGGTCCTTGCCGGTGACCCAATGGACCGGCGCGTCGAAGTGCGTGCCGGTGTGCTCGCCCAGGTGAATGGCGTTCCAGTACCAGGCCGGACCCCGCTCGTCATAGCGCGAAAGCACCTCGATCGTGACCCCCGGCGAGGCCGCGAACTGCGGCGGCAGGCCGATGACCGGCGTGTCCGGACCCAGCGGTTGCGTCAGGTCGATCACCCGCACCTGCCCGGCGTCGAGAGCCGCGGCCAGCTGCGCGAGGACCTCCGTCATGGTGTCCCTCCTTCCTTCATGCCCCCGCCTTCCTGGCTGCGGCGGATCTCCTGCCGCCCGCCGCGCAGCCCGCGCAGGTGGCGCTCGAATTGGAAGCGGTTCTCGAGCAGGTGGAGATCGATGAAGTAGCTTGCCGGTCCCACCGGCTCGACCTTCGCCACCAGCACCGCCGGCTCGGCCGCCGCCAGCGCCTCCCGGCAGGCGTCCGCGAGCGCTTCGGGACTATGACAGGTACCGGTGCGCGGAATGCCCGCCGCCGCGGCGATGGCGGCCAGGTCGCTGCCGGTCGCGGTGGCGGTCGAGAAGCTGCGGCCGACCGACAGCAGCACCTCGTTGTCGAACACGACATGCAGCAGGTTGGGCGGCCGGTGGCGAGCGATGGTGGTGAAGGTGCCGAGGTTCATCAGCACCGAGCCGTCGCCGTCGAGCGCCACCACCGCCAGCTCGGGCCGCGCCAGGGAGATCCCCAGCGCCACCGAGGAGGCGAGCCCCATCGAGTGCCAGACGTAGAAGAAACCGGGCTGGTGCCCGAGCGAGAAGAGCTCCGCCGGCGCCGCGCCCATGTTGGTGACGACGATCCGCTCGGCGAGCAGCGGATAGATCGCCCGCATGGCCTCGAGGCGCAGCATCACTCCTCCCACATCATGTCGCGGCAGAGCAGGAGGGCGACCGGCCGCAGGCTGGCCTCGGCCAGGGTCTGCGCCTGGCGCAGGCGCGCGGCCGCCTCGCCGGCCCGTTCCAGCGCCAGGTAGGGGATGCGCAGCGCCCGCAGCACCTCTTCGGTGACCCCGCCGCCCTCGGTCTGCCAGGGGTGCTCCTCGCCGAAGCCGCCGCGATAGCTCACCAGCATCAGGAGCGGCACCCGGTAGAGCTGCGCCAGGGAGACGATGCCGTTGACGCTCGCCAGCAGCCCGTGGTTCTGCATCAGCATGGCCGACCGCACGCCGGCGAGATGGGCGCCGACCGACACCCCCACTCCCTCCTCTTCCTTGGCCAGGCGCACCAGGGTCATCTCCGGGTCCGCTTCCGCCAGGCTCACCAGGTGCACCAGCCAGGTTTCGGGCAGCACCGACAGCAGCCGGACGCCGCACCCCTTGAGCCCCTCGTACACCAGCCGCGAGCTGGCCTCCGATACCGGCATGGATGTCCCTCGGTCACCAACCGTCGTAGCGCAGAAGGCTCCGGCAGTATAGCCGAGCGGTCACGACGCTCGCGCCCTCAGTTCCACTTGAGGCCGCGCAGCTGATCGAGGTTGACGTTGCCGCCGCTCAGCACGCACGCCACCCTCGCTCCCGCCGGCGCTCGCACCAGGCCGTGCAGCAGCGCGGCGACCGGGGCGGCCGCCGCGCCCTCGACCACCAGCTTGGCGCGCGCCATGGTCCACAGCATCGCGGCGAACATCTCCTCGTCCGGCAGGGTCACGATCTCGTCGACGAACCGGCGGACCACCGCGAAGGTCTGCTCGCCGACGCGCTTGACCCGCAGCCCGTCGATGATGCAATCGACGCGGTCGAGCGTCACCACGCGGCCGGCCGCCACGCTGTCGCGCATGCCGGGGGCGCCGGAGGACTCGACGCCGACGATCCGGGCCTGGGGCTTGACGCCCTTGACCGCCATCGCCACGCCGGAGATCAGGCCGCCGCCGCCGATCGGCACCACCACGACGTCCACCTCGGGCCAATCGCGGACGATCTCGAGGCCCAGGGTTCCCTGGCCGGCGATCAGCTGCAGGTCGTCGAACGGATGGACGTAGGTGAGGCCGCGCTCGCGGACCAGCTGCTGGGCCCGCTCGTTGGCCTCGTCCCAGATGGTGCCGTGCAGCACCACCTCGGCGCCGTAGCCGCGGGTCGCGGCGATCTTCGACGGCGTGGCGTTTTCGGCCATCACCACCACGGCATGGATGCCATGGATACGCGCCGCCAGCGCGACCCCCTGCGCGTGGTTGCCGGCCGAGGAGCAGACCACGCCGCGGCGCCGCTCGTCCGCCGTCAGGAAGGTGAATTTGTTGAGCGGCCCGCGGATCTTGTACGAGCCGGTGCGCTGGAAGACCTCGGCCTTGAAGCGCACCTCGAAGCCGGTAAGCTCGCTCAGCGTTGCGGACGGCAGCAGCGGCGTTCGATGGGTGTGCGGCGCGACCCGCGCGTACGCCGCCGCGAAGATCTCCGGCGCGAGCGGCAGCGCCGCGCCGGCGTCGAGGTCAGTGCCCTTCAAGCGAGAGGGTCGATCCACCTGAGGCCAGGAAACCGCGAGAAATCGGAGTCGTTGGAGTGGACTTCTGCATTGTTCTCGATCGCCAAGGCCGCCAAGTGGGCATCTACGGCAAGGTTCCCAGAAGCTCGGGCATCGCGCAGCAGGCCGTCGATGAGATCCAGATGGCGTGGCCCGGGCGTGAGGATCTCCACTTGCGGCCGTTCGAGCCACGAGCGGACGTGTGTGATCGCCTCAGGCATCGGTGCCGGTTCGCGTTGCACGCCGCGAGTTGTCATCAGCCGCAGGTAGCCCACGATCACGGCCCAGGGCAGGCCGACGGCGCGGGTATCGGAAAGGCATGTCTCCCACCAGGTCTTGGCTCGCTCATGCTTGGGCGCATCGCTGTTGTAAGCATAAAGGAGTAGGTTCAGGTCGGGGAGGATCACTCCTTGCTCCGGCGTTCGGCTTCCTTGCGCAGGAATTCCTCGGTCTGCAACTCGGCATCGAGCCGGTTGAGGTGGAGGATGTCGATCCCGGGGCAGAACCCCCTGGCCTTGGCGTGAACCACGAACCTGGGCAGCGGCGGAGAGGGCTTCTCGCCGCCGCGGAGACCCTTGCGCAGCGTCTCGTTCACCACCGCCTTCCAGGTCTCCCCGCTGCGGCGCGATTTCTCCCGCAGCTGCTTCGCAACATCGTCGTCAAGCGTGAGGGTCGTACGCATGCAGGCATCATGATGCCTCGACTCGCGCGAGTCAAGATGCCGCGGCGAGCCCGGAACGTGTTACCGGCCTGGAGCTCGCCGCTTGCCAGCACCCGTCGCCGGCCCCGAACCAGTTGCGCATCTCCCTTGCGGCAGGCGGCGTTTCCTTCGCCGCCCGGGGCGGCGGCGTCCGAGCGTGCTATTCTGCTGCGCAAATCGGCGGTGGGTCTTTCGCGCGTGGGTCTAACGGCAGAGCCGATTGCACAGAGGTTCAGGCGATGCGCAGCTCCGCGGTCCGTGGTTTCCTCGTGGCACTCCTCGCGGCATCGACCCCGGCCTTCGCCGGCCAGGTGTTCGTCCCGGTGGCCGGCCATCATGCGGCCGACAGCCGCATCGTCTATCGCACCCTGGTGTGGGTCACCAACCTCGGGCAGGCCGATGAGGAAGTAGCCAGTCAATTCGTCGAGCAGGGCGTCGATGGCACCCTCCTGCCATCCGCCGATGGCGTGGCGACCGTGCTGGTGCCGGCGGGCGCGACGGTGCTGCTGGCGAACGCCGCGCCGGATGGCAAGAGCGGCCTGATCGAGGTCTCGGGCGGAGCGGACCTCGAGGTGCGGGCGCGCCTCGAATCGCTCGATTCGCAAGCGGGCGGCCAGGCGCCGTCGAGCGCCGCGGTGCAGGCGGTCTCGGCGGCGAGCGCGCAGGCTGCCGGCGAGGTGGCGCACCTCCAGGGCCTCGGCCGCGACGCCGGCAGCGGCGAGATGACGGACCTCGGGCTGCTCAACCTCGGCGACCGGGCCGCGGTGTGCCAGGTGAGCGCCTTCCGCGCCGATGGCGGCCGGATCGCGCCAGCGGCCACCGTCAGCCTCCCGCCCCTCGGGACGCGGCTCTTCGAGGATGCCTTCGGGCTGCTGGGCGAGCGGCAGCTCGCCGGCGGCCGCTTCGAGGTGACCTGCGACCAGCAGTTCTACGCCTATGCTGCGGTCTTCGCGGCCGGTGGGAAGGTGAGCGAGGCGGTGACGCCGTCCCTGGGAACGGCGGACAGCCTGGCAACCGCGGCGCTGTCGCCGATCGTGGCGATCGACGCGACGCCGGCGGTGGATGCCCCGGGAGCCGCCGCGTCCGGCACCGATGCCGCGGAAGCCGCCGCCGCGGTGCCTCAGAGCTCCACCTCCGCGGCCGGCGTGTTGACCCTGACCGTTCCCGGCACGTTCTTGCAGGCGACCAACAGCAACTCGTTCGTCAGCTACAACCTGGCGGCGGTGCCGGGGTTGGCCTACCATCGCGCCACCGTCGACTTCGACCTGACGATCAAGGACTTCAACCAGGTCCTGCTGTTCACCGGCGTGACGTCCTTCAGGCGCCCCGCCAAGAACCGCAAGGACCGCGTCGTCTACTACGCCATGCAGGTGGTCAACCGCAAGCGCAAGACCGTCCTCGATCTCGGCATCGAGAACCGGGAAGTCAAGTCCACGGGACCGTGGCAGGCCGGGCACACCTATCACATGCTGTTCACCTACGATCTGCGCGGCCGCCAGGTGAAGCTCGACGTCTTCGAGAACGGCCAGCACATCTACCAGATCTCGGGGCCGCCGCTGCATCCCGACCTGTCGGCCAACGCCAACCCGCTGACGGTCGATTTCGGCCAGACCGGCATCGGCGACGGCGCCTACGGTCCGCCCATCGGCTGGACCTACGCCAACCTGGTGGTGCAGCTGGCGCCCTGAGCAGTCGCCTGCTCCGTCGTCGTCACGTTTCCCGCAGCGCCGTGGCGACCGGCAGCGTGCCGGCGCGGATGGCGGGGAAGAGGCCGCCCAGCAGGCCCATGGGCAGGGTCACGACGATCGCCGTCAGCAACAGCCGGGGCGTGACCCTGAAGGCGAAGGCCACCTGGCTGAAGCTCTGCCAGTTGAGCGTCGAGGTGCGGTAGCCGTCGAAGATCAGGTAGGCGAGCAGGCCGCCGATGACGCCGCCGGCCAGCGCCAGGACCAGCGCCTCGGCCAGCACCGAGATCTGCACCGGGCCGCTGCCGAAGCCCAGGGCGCGCAGGGTGGCGATCTCGCGGGTGCGCGAGGCGACCGCCGAATACATGGTGAGCACCGCTCCGAAGACCGCGCCGATGGCCATCAGCACGGTGATGCCGTACCCCAGGCGGGTGATGAGCTGGGTCAGGCTCTGCGACTGCTCGGCATAGTAGTCGGGCTCGCGCACGACCTTGACGTCGAGGCGCGGATCGGTGGTCAGCGCATCCTTGAAGCGGTCGAAGGCAGCCGGCGAGTCGAGGTCGAGGTGCACCGACTGGAACATGGTGCGGCGGTAGGCCGGCATCAGCAGGTCCACGTCGGTCCAGATCTCCGACTCGGAGACGGAGCCGCCGCTCTCGAACAGGCCGACCACCGTCCACACGTTCTCGCCCAGGTGCAGGGTGGACCCCACCTCGAGGCCGACGAACTGCCGGGCCGCCCCGACGCCGGCGATGACCTCGTTGCGCCCCCAGCGGAAGGGCCGGCCGGCGACGAGGCGGATGTTCTTGCGCACCTCGAACGCGGCGGGTTGCACGCCGCGCAGCGGCACGTTGGCGTCGGTCGCGGTGGTGCGCTTGGGCAGGCTCACCACGACATACAGCTCGGACGAGGCCGCCTCGCCCTGCGCGGTGCGCCGCACCCCAGGCCCGTCGGCGATGATGCGCGTGCTGTCCCGGGCGATGCCGCTCATCATCTCGGCGTCGCTGCCGCCGCGCAACACGATGACGGCGCCGGGCGCGCCGGTCGCGGCCAGGGTGGCGCGGAAGCCTTCGGCGATCGACAGCACGGCCACGAAGACCATCACCACGCCCGCCACGCCGAACACCGTCGCCGCCGACGAGCCGCGGCGCTGGCCGAGCGTGCGCAGGTTGAGCATGGTTACCGCCCCCACCTGCGAGAACCATCGCCAGAGCCCCATCGTCATACCCTCCGCAACGCGTCGACGATGCGCAGCCGCATCGCCTGCCAGGCCGGTATCGCGCCCGTCGCCAGGCCGAGCGCGGCGGCGAGGGCGATCCCCAGGACCAGGTCCCGCGCCGGCAGGTAGAAGACCGGCAGGTAGCCGCCGGTCGGGTCGCCGCGCGAGTCGATCAGCCACGCCAGGCCGAGTCCCATGCCGCCCGCGACCAGCGCCAGCAGGCAGGACTCGAGCAGCACCAGGCTCATCACCAGGCCGTCGGCGTAACCCAGCGTCTTGAGCACCGCCAGCTCGCTGGTGCGCTCGCGCACCGACTGCGCCATGGTGTTGCCGGCCACCAGCAGCAGGGTGAAGAAGACCGCCGAAACGATGCCGGTGATGATCGCGCCGATGTCCCCGGCCTGCTTGGCGAAACCCTCGGCGAACGCCTTCTCGGTGGAGGTCTTGGTCTCGGCATGGGAGTTGGCGAACATCTTGTCGATCTGGTCCACCACCTGCTGGGCACGCCGCGGATCGGCGATGCGGATGATGTACCAGCCGACCCGGTCGCTGGCGAAGGTCGCTTCCTTCAGGAAGTCGTATTGAAACAGCAGCGCGCTGGTGTCGAATCCCTTGGCGGCGTCGTAGATGCCGTCGACCGTGAACTCCCAGATGCGCCCGCCGTCGCGCTTGGTGTAGATGGTCGCCAGGATCGGGATGCGGTCGCCCACCTTGAAGCCGAAGCGGTCGGCGGTGACGCGGCCGACGATCGCGCCGGTGCGGTCGGCGAGCCAGGCCCGCTTCGCGCCCTCCGGCAGCTTGATCTCGGG
>DATKFK010000182.1:0-2742 GCA_035544375.1 Thermoanaerobaculia bacterium | reverse complement strand
AGGCCGAGGGCCTGGTGGATCAGGATCGCGAGCCGCGGCTGCTGGTGGCGATCCATCACGGCCGGGCCTGGGCCGCCGTGCTCCTTGGGAGATTTGCGGAGGCGGAGGGTCCGTTGCGGCTCGCGATCGAGCTCGCCGGCCAGCATGGCGGCGACGGCGACCGGCTGCGTCTCCGGCGGCTCGAGGGGCGGCTCGATCACGAGCTGGGGCAGAGGGGGCCGGCGGAGCAGCTCCTCCGCCGGACGTACCGAGAGCTCATGGAGCAGGGGCTGGGTGTCGATGCCGCCCTGACGGTGATGGACCTGGCGGAGCTGTATCTCAAGGAGAACGCTGCCGCGGCGCTCAGAGACCTGGCAGACGAGCTGTTGCCAGCGTTCTCGGCGGGGGTCTCGGGACACGACCTGCCGACAGGGAGCGTCTTTGCGCTCCTGCTCTTCCAGGAGGCCTGCCGGAGCGATCGACTGACGCCCGGGATGCTCCAGGGCCTTGCCGGCCAGCTCGAGCGCCTTCGCCGAGCGTCTCTTGCCTGGTGGTCGTCGCGCGGGACGGTCTTGGCCGCGGAGACCTACCCGATGCCGGTCCTCGAGCCATGAGGCCGATCGAGGCGAACCAGCTGGTCAGTAACCTTGACTATGGCGACGCGGCATATCTTGTGATAAGCTCTTCCTAACTCAAGAAGGAGAGAGGCCATGTCGACCGGGCGCGGGCCGTGCCGGCAACCGTGTTGGACATCCTGGATGCTATGGCTGAGCGGCATGGCGGCTGTCGCGGCACCGGTGCTGGGCGCGACGCCGTCCCTCCGCTGGGGAGCGCTGCCCTTGCGCGGCTCCGGGGTGATGAGCCTCGCTCTCACCGCGGGAGGCGAGGGGATCGTCTGGGCGTGCACGGCGGGCGACGGGGTCTGGCGGTCGCTCGACCGCGGCAGGTCCTGGACACAGCAAGCGCTGACGCCGCTCGACGGTTACCGGGCGGTGGTGACCGATCCGCTCGATCCCTACTGGGTCTACGCCTACGGCTCCGCCGGGGTGGCGAAGAGCGAGGACGGCGGCGCGACCTGGCGCTCGACCTACACGAGCCCGGTGCAAGCCCTTGCCGTCTCCGCTTCGATCTTCGGCGGGGTCTACCTGGCGGGACCCGACCTGGGCCTGGGGCACGGCGGAGTGATCCAGCGCAGCTCCGACGGCGTGACCTGGAGCCCGGTCTCCTCGCTCCCCCCGCCCCTCGACGGCCCGTACCAGCTGACCGTCTTTCCAGGAAGCAACATGGACGTCTATGCCACCGCCACGTCCTTTCATGTGGACGCCAGCCCGGTCCTCGTGCAATCCAGCGACGGCGGCACCACCTGGACCGGTCTCGGTCCGGCGCCAGGCCTTTTGACCGACCTGCAGATCGATGCGCACGACACCTTCTATGCGGCGGTGCAAGGAGACCTGGTGGTGCGCAGCCGCGATTTCGGCGCGTCCTGGGAGCCGGCCAACTCCGGCCTGCCCTCGGACGTGGCGGCGGGCCACCTGGCCTTGGATCGTTCGACCGGCGCGCTCTTCGTCACCACCTCGGCGATCGAACCCCCGCAATCGGCCAGGATCTGGACGAGCGCCGACGGCGGCGCGAGCTGGTCGCTGGCGCTCGAGCGTGACGGCGTCCGCATCGTCGCCCTGGCGGCCGACTACGGCACGGTCTACGCCAGCAGCGATCAAGCCTCGCTGCTGATCAGCGGCGACGGCGGGGCCCACTGGCAGGTGGCGAGTGCGAGCTTCACGCCGGCCGCCATCGACGACCTGACGTTCGCCGGCGCGGCCTCCGCGCCGTCGCTCTATGCCGCGGCGCACACCGGCGTGCCGCTCGGCGTCGAGCGCTCGCGCGACGGCGGGGCCAGCTGGCAGGCCGGCAACCAGGGCCTGCCGGCCTTCGACGGGCCGGTCCCGGTCATGCATCTCGTCGCCGACCGGGTGACCGCCGGGACGCTCTACGCGGAGGTGTACGGCATCGTCTACGTCAGCAAGGACGGCGGCCAGAGCTGGCAAGCCGGCGTCGGCACTCCGCTGATCGGCATTCCGCTCGACGTCGCGGCCGGGCCCGTGGCGGGCCAGATCTTCATGGTGGGCTCGACGGTGGGCGACGACTCCGGGCCGAGCGCGGTGCTGCGGAGCCTCGACGGCGGCGTCAGCTGGACCGAGGTCCTCACGACCGGGAACACCGGTGGCAACCCTCCCGACCGCCTCGGCGCGCTGCTCGCCGACTCCGCGGTCTTCGCCGGCGGCCGCGGCGGCCTGTGGCAGAGCCTGGACGGCGGCAACAACTGGGCGGCCATCGGCAGCGGCCTGCCCGCGACCCAGGCCATCGTCAGGCTGCGGGCAGACGCCGCGCATGACCTTTACGCCCTCCTCGGGCCCGGCACCCACCAGCTCTTCCGCAGCCTCGACCGCGGCGCCACCTGGGCGGCGATCGAGACCGGCCTGCCGGCGGGGCTCCCGGTCGCCGACCTCGTCGCCGATCCGTTCGGCACGGCGCTCTATGCCGGCACCGCCGCCGGCGTCTACGTTTCGCTCGACGGCGGCGGGCATTGGGTGCCGCAGAACGACGGCCTCGGCGATCCGCGGGTGACCCGCCTCGCCGCCGATCCGGTGCATCCCGGGGTGATCTATGCAGGCACCGCCGGCGGGCTTTACGTGCAGCCGGCCCCGAAGAGTCCGTGCCAGGGTTCCGGGCAGGTCCTGTGCCTCGCGGACGGCAGGTTCGCGG
>DATKFK010000181.1:0-13185 GCA_035544375.1 Thermoanaerobaculia bacterium | reverse complement strand
AGCGCTGGGCGGCGGCCCGCGCCAGCTGCGAGCGCGCCCTCGCGCTCAACGACCGGCTCCCCCGCGCCTGGAACGACCTGGGGGTGGCGCTCTACAAGCTGAACCTGCCCGCCGCCGCCTTGGACGCCTGGCAGCGCGCCGCCGACCTCGACGCCGGCATGCTCGACGCGCTCTGGAACCTCGGCACCATGGCCGCCGGCCAGGGGCGCCCGGAGCAGGCCCGGCGGGCGCTCGCCCGCTTCCTCGAACAGGCGCCCGTCAAGGAGCGCCAGGCCGACCGCGAGACGGCGCGCCGCCTGTTGCGCAGCCTGGAAAGGGACGGCGGGCGATGAAGCGCCGCCCGCGCCGGCGCGAGCGCCTCCGCGCGGCCTGCCGGGCGCTGCCGCTCCTGATCCTGGCCGCGGCCCTGGGCGGAGCGGCGGCCGCCACCCTCGGCTGCGCGCGGCGGACGGGGCGGACGCCGGAGGTGCCGGCCGGGACGCCGGTCGTCCTGATCTCGATCGACACGCTGCGCGCCGATCACCTGCCGGCCTACGGCTATCGCGGGGTCGATACGCCGGCCATCGACGCCCTGCGGGCCGACGCCATCCTCTTCGCGCGCGCCTACACCCAGACGCCCTTGACCCTGCCGTCGCACACCGCTCTCCTCACCGGGCTGCTGCCGGCGGTGACCGGGGTGCGCGACAACGTCGGCTACACGCTGGATCGCGCCCGCGTCGCGAGCGGCGACCTGCCGTACCTGCCATTCATTCTCAAGCAGCACGGCTATGCGACCGGCGCCGCGGTCTCGGCGTCCGTGCTTCAGGGCAAGACGGGGCTGGCGAGCGGTTTCGACTTCTACGAGGACTCGATCGAGTTCCGCACCTCGACCGGTCTCGGCGGCTTGCAGCGGCCCGGCAGCGAGACGCTGCGCCTGGTCCTGCCGTGGCTGCGCGCCGCCGCGGCGCCGCCCGAGCGGCCGTTCTTCCTGTTCTTCCACGTCTACGAGCCGCACACCCCCTACGAGCCACCCGAGCCCTATGCCTCGCGCTACCCGCTCAAGTACGACGGCGAGATCGCCACCGCCGACGAGATCGTCGGCCGGCTGCTCGCCGAGCTGAAGCATGCGGGCGTCTACGACCGGGCGATCGTGGTCCTGCTCTCGGACCATGGCGAGGGGCTCGGCGACCATGGCGAGGACGAGCACGGCGTGCTGCTCTACAACGAGGCGATCCACGTGCCGCTGCTGCTCAAGCTGCCGCGCCGGCAGCTGGCGGGCAGCACCGCCGGCGCCCCCGCCGCCCTGACCGACGTCGCGCCCACGCTGGTCGGGCTGCTCGGCCTGCCGGTGCCCGCCAAGATGCGCGGCGCCTCGCTGCTCGGCCTGCTCGGACCCGGCGAGCGGCGGCAGGACCGCCGGGTCTACTCCGAGACCTTCTATCCTCGCCTGCACTTCGGCTGGAGCGACCTGGCTTCGCTCGTCGACCGCCGCTACCACGTCATCGAGGGGCCGGACCCCGAGGTCTACGACCTGGACCGGGACCCGCGCGAAACCCGCAACCTGCTGCGCGACGAGCGCCGCGTCTATGCCGGCGCACGCCGCGAGCTGGCCGCCTACGACCGCCGCCTGGCGCCGCCGGCGGCGGTGGACGCCGAGACCCGCGCGGCCATGGCGGCGCTCGGCTACGTCGGCAGGACCGCCGCCGCCGCCGGCGCCGCCGGCGGGCCCCTGCCCGACCCGAAGGCGCACCTCGACGCCTTGAAGGACCTGAAGCAGGGCTTCGCCGCCATGGCGCGCCACGACTACCGGGTCGCCGCCGTCACCTTCGAGCGCCTGCTGGCCCGCAACCCGCAGATGGCCGACGCCTGGGAGTTCCTGGGGCGGGCGCGCGAGAAGCTCGACGACCCGCGCGGCGCGCTGGCGGCCTACGGCGAGGCGCTGCGCATCGACCAGGGCTCGGCGCCGGTGGCGATGGCAGCCGCCTCGGTCTACTACGACCTGGGGGAGCTCGACGCGGCCGAGACCCACGCCCGCATCGCCGTCGCCGGCACCCCCTCGTTTGCCCACGACCTGCTGGCGGAGATCGCGCTGCGCCGCGGCAGGCTCGAGGCGGCCGAGCGCGAGGCGCGCGCCGCGCTCGACGAACAGGACCGGCGCATCCGGCCGTTGATCGTCCTGGCCAAGGTGCTGCATGCGCGCCAGCGCTACGACGACGCCTTGGAGCAGGTGCGCCGGGCGGAGAGCGCGTACGCCGAGCGCACCGCGAAGGACCCCGAGCTGATCCAGGGCCTGGCGCTGATCCGCGGCAGGGTCCTGGCCGATCTGGGCGACGCCTCCGGCGCCGAGGCGGCGTTCCGGCAGGAGATCGAGCGCTTTCCCGAAGACCCGCCGGCCTACGCCAACCTGGCCATCCTCGACGCCCTGACCGGGCGTCCGGAAGCCGCGCGCGAGACTCTCGAGCGCATGGTGGACGCCCACCCCTCCGCCGCCGCCTACGCCGAGGCGGTCAAGACCCTGAGAGTGCTCCACGACCCGGGAGGCGCCGCGGCGCTCCTCCGGTTCGCGCTGCGGAAGTACCCGGGGAACCCCATGCTGTTGCAAGCGGAGACCCCCGCCGGATCGGGAGGCTGACTCCAAAGGGAAACTTTGAGCGGCAAAACGGGTTGTAACGGGTACCGCCGCACCCCTGCGGTGTGGCTTGTAACTTCTCTACAGGGCCTGCCGTCTAGCCGTTCGTCAAGGCGGGGGGCCTTGTTTCGTGCGAGGCACTGAATGTCGAAGACGGGTTGGGTGGTCGGAGCTACAGTCGTGGTGATCGTCGGCGGCGGCGCCTACTACCTGGCGCGCGCCAAGTCGGACGTGCCCAAGTATCACTCGGTCGCGGCCGACACCGGCACGGTGACCGCCACCGTCACCGCCACCGGCACGCTCTCGGCCGTCACCACCGTTGCCGTCGGCAGCCAGGTCTCGGGCATCATCTCCAAGCTTTACGTGGACTTCAACTCGCACGTGAAGAAGGGGCAGATGCTGGCCGAGCTCGATCCCACCCCCTTCCTCGAGGCCCTCGATCAGCAGCGCGCCAACCTGCTCAAGGCGCAGTCCGACCTGCGCCTGGCCGAAGTCAGCCTCACCCGCCAGAAGAAGCTGCGCGACCTGCAGCTGATCGCGGCCTCGGACTACGACACGGCCGTGGCGCAGCGCGACGACGCCGCCGCGGTGGTCAAGCAGACCGAGGCGGCGCTCAAGCAGGCCGAGACCAACGTCACCTACACCAAGATCACGGCGCCGATCGACGGCGTCGTCGTGGACCGCGAGTACAACATCGGCCAGACCGTCGCCGCGTCCTTCCAGGCTCCGCTCATCTTCTCCATCGCCCAGGACCTCACCAAGATGCAGGTGCTGACCAACATCGACGAGGCTGACGTCGGCGGCATCAAGGTCGGCCAGACCGCCAACTTCTCGGTCGATGCCTATCCCGACCAGACCTTCCGCGGCGCCGTGGCCCAGATCCGGCTCTCCACCCAGACGGTCCAGAACGTCGTCACCTACCCGGTGATGCTCGACGTGCCCAACCTCGACGGCAAGCTGATGCCCGGCATGACCGCCAATGTCATCGTCCCGGTGGACACCCGCCGCGACACCCTGCGGGTGCCCAACGCGGCGCTGCGCTTCAAGCCCGACGCCGCCGACGTCCTGAAGACGCCGGGCGACAACGCCGCCGCTGCCGGCGCCGCGGCGGGTGCCGGAGCGGGTGCGGGTGCGGGCACGGTCGCCGGTGCGGGCGGTCCTGGGGCCGCGGCCGGCGGGCCGGGTGCTCCCGGCGGCGCCGGCGCCTCGGGCGCCGCGGCCGGCGGCGGAGCGGGCGGCGGCGGAGCGAACCGCGGCGCGGGCGGTCCCGGCGGCGCGAGCGGCCGGCCCGGCTCCTCCGGCCGGCGGACCGGCGCCAACCGCAGCGCCGTGATCTACGTCGCGATCGCCGGCAGCAACCAGCTGCGCCCGGTCCACGTCGTCACCTCGATCACCGACGGCATCTACACCGCGGTGCGCAGCAAGGACCTCAAGCCCGGCGACCCCGTGGTCGACGGCCTGCAGACGGCGCGCGCCGGAGCGGCCGGCGGCCAGCGCTCCGTCGTGAGGTTCTAGCAATGGCGCGCCAGCGCCAGGCCGCCGCGGCCCCGCCCGACCCGGCGCAGCCGGTGATCTGCATCCGCGACCTCTATCGCATCTACCGCATGGGCGGTTCGGAGGTGCGCGCCCTGGACGGCATCTCGCTCGACGTCGAGCGCGGCGAGTTCGTGGCGGTCATGGGACCGTCCGGCTCGGGCAAGTCGACGCTGATGAACATCCTCGGCTGCCTGGACCGCCCGACCTCCGGCAGCTACCAGCTCGACGGCGTCGAGATCTCGAACCTCGACCGCGACCGCCGCGCCGAGATCCGCAACGACAAGATCGGTTTCGTGTTCCAGAACTTCAACCTGCTGGCGCGCACCAACGCGCTCGAGAACGTCGAGCTGCCGCTGCTCTACTCCGCCAAGGCCGACCTGACCGACGCGGTGCGCCGCGAGCGGGCGCGCCGCTGCCTCGAGCGGGTGGGCCTGGCGGAGCGCTGGGACCACACCTCGGCCCAGCTCTCCGGCGGCCAGCAGCAGCGCGTGGCCATCGCCCGCAGCCTGGTCAACGACCCCGCCATCCTGCTTGCCGACGAGCCGACCGGCAACCTCGATTCGCGCACCTCGGAAGAGGTCATCGCGATCTTCCAGGCCCTCAACGACGAGGGCCGGACGGTGGTGCTCATCACCCACGACACCGACATCGCCCAGTTCGCGCAGCGCATCGTCGCGTTCCGCGACGGCAAGATCATCTCCGATCATGCCGTCACGGACCGCCGGCGCGCCACCGCCGGTTCCTTCGCGGACGCCGCCCCCGCTGCCGGCGACGGCTCGCCGGCGGCCGCTCTACACCCGGCGGCCGCTGCGGCTCCGGGCACCGAGGCGACCCGGAACGGCTCGCCGGCCAGCGCGGCCGGTGCGGCCGGGTCGACGCTGGCCGGCGCCGGCCGAGGCAACCCATGACCAAGTCCGGAAACATCGTCAAGGTCGCGATCACCGCCCTGGGCCGCAACAAGCTGCGCTCCCTGCTCACGACGCTCGGCATCATCATCGGGGTGGCGTGCGTGGTGGCGACCATCGGCATCGGCGACGGCGCACGCATCCAGGCCGAGACCCAGCTGCGCTCGCTGGGCACCAACTTCCTGATGATCTATCCGGGATCGATCACCTCGGGCGGCGCGCGCGCCGGCTTCGGCGCCAGCTCCAAGCTCTCCTACGACGACCTCGACGCCATCCGCCGCGAGGTCCAGGACGTCTCCTACATCTCGGCCACCAACCGCACCACCCAGCAGGTGATCTACGGCAACCAGAACTGGTCGACGTCGATCCAGGGAGCCGAGACCGACTGGCCGCTCATCCGCTCGTGGCAGATCGAGCGCGGGCAGTTCTTCACCGACCAGGACGTCCGCTCCGCCAACAAGGTGTGCGTGCTCGGCACCACCGTGGTGCAGAACCTCTTCGGCAGCGAGGATCCGATCGGCAAGATCATCCGCATCAAGAACCTGCCCTTCAAGGTGGTGGGCGTCCTCGAGTCCAAGGGCGGCTCCACCATGGGCCAGGACCAGGACGACACCGTCATCGCTCCCTACGAGACGGTGCGCAAGAAGCTGATCGGCACCACCTCGGTCGGCGGCATCCTCGCCTCCGCCTCGACCAACGACCTGGTGGCACGCGCCCAGGACGAGATCACGGCCCTGCTGCGCCAGCGCCACCGCATCGTCAAGGCGACCGACGACGACTTCATCATCCGCACCCAGACCGAGATGCTGCAGCAGGCGGAGGACCAGTCGCGCACCATGAGCTACCTGCTGTGGTCGATCGCCGGCGTCTCGCTGCTGGTCGGCGGCATCGGCATCATGAACATCATGCTGGTGTCGGTCACCGAGCGCACCCGCGAGATCGGGGTGCGCATGGCCATCGGCGCCAAGGGCAAGGACATCCGCGCGCAGTTCCTGGTCGAGGCGGTGGTGCTGGCGATCGCCGGCGGCACCCTGGGCATCTTCTTCGGGCTCGGCATCCAGAGGGCGGTGGCCCGCTTCGCCGGCTGGCCGGTCGCCGTGCAGCCGCAGGCCATCGCGCTGGCTTTCCTCTTCTCGGCCCTGGTCGGCATCGCTTTCGGCTTCTACCCGGCGCTCAAGGCGTCGCAGCTCGACCCCATCGAAGCGTTGCGGTACGAGTGACCCGCGGCAGGCGATCCTCGGCGGCAGCCCGGCCTGCGGCCGCGTCACTGGCAGGGGCTTTGGCGGCGCCCTTGGCAAGGGCTTTGGCGGCGGTATTGGCGGTGGGGGCAGTGGGGGCGGCGGTGGCGCTGGGGGCGGCAGCGCTGGCGGCCGGGGCGTGCCGCGGCAGCGTGGCCAGCCCGGTCACGACCCCGGCGCGGGTCGATCGGCTGTTCCGGCGCTTCACCGCCGGCGCGTCGCCGGGCTGTGCGGTGGCGGTGGTCGCGGACGGGAAGGTGGCGCTGGCGCGGGGTTACGGCTTCGCCGACCTCTCCCGCCGGCTGCCGATCACTCCGCGCACGGTGTTCGACATCGCCTCGACCTCCAAGCAATTCACCGCCGCCTGCGTCCTGCTGCTCGCCGCCCGCGGCCGGCTGTCGCTCGACGAAGACATCCGCAGGTACGTGCCCGAGCTGCCGCGCCATGACGCGGTCATCACCCTGGGCCAGCTCCTCCACCACACCAGCGGCTTGCCCAACTACATCGACCTGCTGGTCAAGGCCGGCAAGCGCTACGACGAGGTGACGACCGACGACGACGCCCTGGCGGCGCTCGCCGGCGCGCCGGACCTCGAGTTCCCGCCCGGCACGGCCTACCACTACAACGATTCCGGCTACTTCCTGCTATCCCTGGTGGTCAAGCGGGTGAGCGGCAGGAGCCTGCGTCAGTTCGCCGCCGAGAACCTGTTCGCGCCCCTCGGCATGGCCGACACCCGTATCGTGGACGACGACGGCGAGGAGGTGCCGCGTCGCGCGCTGCCCTACTCTCCCGCCGCCGGCGGCGGCTTCCAGACCGAGGCGACCCGGTGGGAGCAGACCGGCGACGGCGGCGTCAACACCACCGTCCTGGACTTGGCGAAATGGGCGGCCAGCTTCGACTCGCCCGGCACGGGCAAGGAAGCTCTCGTCGCCGCCATGACGACGCCGGGGAGGCTCGCGGACGGCACGCCCCTGGGCTATGCCGGCGGCCTCTTCCTCGACAGCTTCCACGGCGAGCGGCGGGTGCGGCACCCGGGAAGCTGGCGCGGCTGGAGCGCCGAGCTGATGCGCCTGCCCGACCGGCGCCTGTCGGTGATCACCCTCTGCAACCGCGACGACGCCGACCCCGCGGCGCTCTCCGAGCAGGTCGCCGACCTGTACCTGGAAGCCGGGCGCTAGCGCGGCGCCTGTCGCGGCACTCCTGGTTCGTCGGCCGCGGCTCCGCCCGTCGCCTGTCGCGGCACTCCCTGCTTGTCGGCCGCGGCTCCGCCGGTCGCCGGTCGCGGCACTCCCCGCTTGTCGTAACCTCCGCGGGCGAGCGCGGTATACAGGGTCGTGCTGGCGATGGTGCAAGAACCCAGGCCCGAGACTTCGGACACCGAGCTGATGCTGGCGGTGCGCGAGGGCGACCTCGTGCAGCTTGGAGCGCTCTTCGAGCGCCACCACGTCGGACTCTTCAACTTCTACCTGCGCCTCACCGGCAACCGCCAGCTCAGCGAAGACCTGGTGCAGGAAGCTTTCATTCGTATCCTCAAGTACCGCAAAACCTTCCGCCAGCCAGGCGAGTTCAGGCCGTGGCTCTACAAGCTGGCGCGCAACGCCGTCGCCGCCCATTTTCGCAAGCATGGCAGGGATCACCTGCCGGCGGGCGAGCCCGAGGAGCCGGTCTGCGGCAGCCCGCTGGCGCTCGACGAGCTGGAACGGGCCGAGAACGCCCGCCTGCTGCGCGCCGCGCTGCTGCGCCTGCCCTATGAGCGCCGCGAGGTGCTGCTGCTCAGCCGTTTCGGCGAGCTGCGTTACGACCAGATCGCCGATCTGCTGGGGTGCAGCGTGGGCGCCGTCAAGCTGCGCGTGCACCGCGCCGTCCGCCAGTTGCGCGAGGTCTTCGACGACATGGCGGGGAGGATCTCTCCATGAATTGCAACCAGGCCATCGAGCTGTTGACCGAGTCGCTGGCGGCGCCGCTGTCCGCCAGCGCCGCCGCGGCCCTTGCCGCGCACCTCGAAGCGTGCGACGCCTGCCGCGCCGAAGCGGCGGAGACGCGGCGCATCTGGGAGGAGCTCGAGCGGCTCCCCGACGAGATTCCGGGCGAGGAGATGAGCCAGCGCTTTGCCGCGGCCCTCGAGCCGCACCTGGATGCCGCCCGGCGGCGCTCCCGCCTTGGCCGGATGGGAGAACCGGGAAGCCCCTTCGGGCGGTGGGGAGCGGGGTTCGAGAGCTGGCTCGAGCGCTGGCTGCCACGGCGGCCGCTGGCGCAGGCCGGCCTGGCGGCGGCGGCCCTCGCGGCCGGCGTGCTGATCGGCTCGGGCTACGCCGGCCAGGGAATCGGGCTGCTGCGCGGCGGCCGCGGCGCGGCGAACAACGCCACCAGCCGCGGCGAGATCGGCCAGCTCCGCCAGGAGGTGCGCTCGCTGTCGCAGCTCGTCACCCTGTCGCTGCTCAAGCAGGATTCGGTCAGCGAGCGGCTGCGCGGCGTGAGCTTCGGCCGCCACGCTGAAATCGGCGAGATCGGCGAGATCGGCGAGGTCGGCAAGATCGGCTCGGCCGGGGACGACCGCGTGCTCGAGGCGCTGCTCGACACCCTGGGCCATGACCCCGACGTCAACGTCCGGCTGGCGGCGGTCGATGCCCTGGCGCCGGCCCTCGGGCGGCCGCCGGTGCGCGACCAGATGCTCGCGGAGGTCGGCGCGCAGCGCTCGCCGATGGTGCAGATCGCGCTCATCGACCTGCTGGTGGCCCGTGACCGCGCCGGCTCGCGGCAACGGCTGACGGAGCTGGCGGCAAGCCCGTCTCTCGACGAGACGGTGCGCGGCTACCTCCGGTCCCGCCTCCGCCAGGTCAGCTGATGCGAAGGCAATCCAAAGGAGGAAACGCGATGGTCCCGAAGAAACCCACGCGATGGGCAGCGCTGGCGATACTGGTGGCGGCGACTGCGGCGGCTGCGGCGGCGCCGGCACAGGCGGAATGGGCGGTCAAGAAGGAGGAGACCCTGCACAGGACCTTCCACCTCGCCGCTCCCGCCGGCGCTGCCGGCCAGCCCGCAAACCGCGTGGTCGAGATCGACAATTTCTCGGGCGCGGTGCGGGTCACCAGCCATCCCGGCGACGAGGTCACGCTGACGGTCCACCAGACCTGGGCAGCCGATTCGGCCGAGCGGCTCGAACAGGCCCGGCGCGAGGTGCGGCTCGACATCGGCGAATCCGGCGGGCGCCTGCGGCTGTTCGTGGACGGCCCGTTCCGCTCGCGCTCCGGCGGCACTCACTTCCATGGCTGGGAGCCACTCGGCTACGAGGCGAAGCTCGATTTCGACGTCGAGGTCCCCACGGGCGTCGACCTCATCGCCCGCACGGTCAACGGCGGCGAGGTGCGGGCGAGCGGGATCGGCGGCCGCTTCGACGCCAGCAACGTCAACGGCCCGGTGACGCTCGCGGGCATGGGCGGCCCGGGGACGGCGCGCTCGGTGAACGGCCCGGTGAGCGTGAGCTTCGCCCGCAACCCCGCGGCCGCTTGCAGCTTCGAGACGGTGAACGGCCGCATCGACGTCGCTTTCCCGGCCGGCCTTGCCGCCGATCTGAGGCTCAAGACCCTGAACGGCGAGATCTACACCGACTTCGACTACACCTACAGCGCCCTGACGCCGCCGCCGCCGGACCGCACCCCCGGCCACCCCCACGCGCATCATTACCGCAGCCATGGCGAGTTTGGCGCGCGGATCGCCGGCGGCGGGCCCGAGCTGGCCTTCAGCACGATCAACGGCGACATCTCGATCCACCGCCAGGGTGCCTGAGCCCACCGTCGCCGCCCGGAAAGCCTGCTCGCAAGCGAAGGAGAACGTCATGAAACCGCTCGTCGCCGCCTTGATCCTGATGCTCGCGGCCGTCGCACCGGCGGCTCCCCGCGCCGCCGGCCCCGGCCCCGGGACGCAGCGGATCTCGGTGCCGCTCACCGATCCCGCCCGCCCGGCCACTCTCAAGGTGTCCAGGATCAATGGCAGCATCACGGTCGAGGGCTACGCCGGCAAGGAGGTGCTGATCGAGAGCTCCCCCGACGGCGAGGACTCCGAGGAGCGTCCGCGGCGCGGCGCCTCAGGGATGCGGCGCATCCCTAACCTGGGCCAGGGGCTGTCCGTCGACGAGGACAACAACGTGGTGCGGGTGGAGGCGAGGAACCCGTCGCATGGCGGCGACATCCATGTCCAGGTACCGGCTCACTGCTCGCTCCACCTGTCCGCGGTCAACGGCGGCGAGATCCGCGTCAGCGGCGTCGAGGGAGAGATCGAGCTGAGCCACGTCAACGGCGGCATCGTCGCACAGGACGTCGCCGGCTCGGTGGCGGCGCACACCACCAACGGCAACGTCAAGGTGGTCATGAGACGGGTGGCCCCGGACAAGCCCATGGCCTTCAGCACCCTGAACGGCGACGTCGACGTCACCTTCCCGGCCGACTTGAGGGCCAACGTGCGCATCCGCTCCGACCGCGGCGACATCTACTCCGATTTCGAGGTCGCCGCCCACGGCCACGCCGCCGCCCCCAGTGAGACCCGGCAACACGGCAAGCACCGCATCGAGGTCGAGCAGGAGATGCAGGGCTCGATCGGCGGCGGCGGCCCCGAAATCCTGTTCAAGACCTTCAATGGCGACATCTTCATCCGCCGCGGGCGAGGGTGACGAACCAGCACGCCGATTGGTGGATGCATAATCAACAAAGCAGGAGTATGATCGCAGCGTCTCTAAACCTCATCACCTGAGGAGGGCGCTGCCATGAAACTGCTTTCGACCTCGCGGATCTTGCTTCAATCGTTGCTCGTTCTCGCCGTGGCGGCGCCTGCCCTGGCTGCCGACCGTCCGGCCGCCGATCGGCAGGCATTCTCGGAGACGACGGAGGTGACGGCCGTCGAGATCCCGGTGCAGGTGGTCAAGGACGGCGAGCCGGTGCGCGGGCTCACGGCCGCCGACTTCGAGATCTACGACGGGCGCAAGCAGCAGACCATCACCGGCTTCGACGTGGTGGACCTGGCCGCGCCGGCAAACCAGACGCTCTCGGCCGCCATCCCCCCGGCCGGCAGGCGCCATTTCCTGCTCATCTTCGACCTCGCCAACTCGCATCCGGTGGGCGTGGCCAAGGCGCGCGGGGCGGTGATCGGCTCCTTGCTAAAGACCCTGATTCCGTCCGACGTGGTGGCGGTGGCCACTTACGGCGGCAACTCGGGCCTGAAGCTGGTGCTCGGCTTCACTTCCGACCGCCGGCAGATCGTCAAGGCGATCGACTCCCTGGGCTACACCGACCTCTCGGACCACACGCAGCAGAACCACATGCTGGCCGCCGTGGACGCCGCGGCGTCGATGATGTCCCAGAACGATCTCGCAGCCACGAAGCCGACGCCGCCGGATCCACCGACCCCGGGGGAGAGCCGGAGCGACATCCGGCGGGCGGAAACCGCCTACGCCATGGCCCTGGGTATGGAATCCATCCACTTCGACACCACCTACCTGATCAGCCTGATCGCGGTCGAATCCAAGCTGGCCCAGCGCATGGACCTGGCCGAGGCGAGAAACGACGTGGCGGCGATGGCCAAGGCCTTCGCCGGCATGGCCCGCATGATGGACGCCGTCGCGGGGCGCAAGTTCGTGGTCTACTTCTCGGAAGGTTTCGACAGCACGATCCTGGAAGGCGATCAGTCCGTCCAGGACCAGTACATGATCGCCGATACCACGCAGCGCGGCGGCGGCGGCATCATCGAATCGGACGAGCGTTTCGGCAGCTCCGCCCAGAACAACCAGATCGAGAAGCTGCTCGAGGTCTTTCGCCGCTCCGGGTGCGTCATCGAGTCGGTGGACATCGGGGGCCTGCGCGCCGATCAGGACCTCGCCAGCGAAGGCAGCAGGCGGACGTCCGGAGAAACGGCGCTGTTCCAGCTGGCGCATGACACCGGCGGCGAGCTGTTCCACAACTTCAACGATCTCGGCCAGGCGATGGTCCGCCTGGCGCGGAGCACGGCCGTCAGCTACGTGCTCACCTTCCAGCCGCAGGGGCCGCTCGCCCCCGGCTCCTACCACCCGGTCAAGGTCAAGCTCAAGAACGTGCCGCGCGGCGCCCAGGTCACCTACCGCCTCGGCTACTACGCCCCGCGGCCCTTCAACCAGGTGGCGCCGCTCGAGAAGCAGCTCGCCGCTGCCGACCAGCTGATGAGCAACCACGCTTCCGGATCGATCGCCACCGCCGTGCTGGCCGTGCCTTTCCGCAGCGCGTCCGCCAAGGCGTACGTGCCGGTCGTGGTGGAGGCCGACGGCGCGACGCTGTTCGCCGGCGTCGCCGGCAAGAACGTGCGGACCGAGATCTACGTCAACGCCGTGGACGCGCAGGGTTCGATCCTCGACTCCTTCGACCAGGGCATGCAGCTCAACGTCGAGCAGGCCGGCCCGGCACTGCGGCAGGGCGGGCTCAAGTTCTTCGGCCACCTCGAGCTGCCGCCCGGCGAGTACTCGGTGCGCGTGCTGCTGAGAAACGGCGAGACCGGCGCCTACGGCAAGCGCGCGGTGACGGTGACGGTGCCCGCCTTCGGCGGCGAGGGCCCGGTGTTGCTGCAGCCCTTCTTCCCCGAGGCGGCCGGCCGCTGGGCGGTGGTGCGCGAGCTGCCCCGCGGCGAGCAGCGGAACGCCACCTACCCCTTCACGGTCGGCGAGCGCGCCTACGTGCCGGCGGCGCTGCCCACCCTGGCGCCGGGCGAGGCGGCAGCCGTGGCGCTGGTGGGTTACCGTCTGGGTGACGGCGAGCTGGCGGCGCAGGCGCGGATCGAGAGCGCGGACGGGCGCGATCTCGGCAGCGGCGAGCTGCGGCTGGCCGGCCGCGAGCCCGGAAACGGCGTCCAGCCCGACGTCTACCGGGCCGTGTTCCGCGCG
>DATKFK010000180.1:0-5016 GCA_035544375.1 Thermoanaerobaculia bacterium | reverse complement strand
AGCGCGCCCTCTGGCTTCTCGACCGCCTCGTGGAGGGCGGCAATCCAGCCTACGTCCTGGCCGGCGCCGCGCGCATTCGCGGCACGCTGGACGTGGCGCGTCTGCATGCGGCGCTCGCCGCGCTGGTCGCGCGTCATGCCGCCTTGCGCAGCACCTTCGAGCCGGACGGCGACGATTGCCTCCAGGTCGTGCGCGGCGAGGCCGCCTTCACCTTCGTCGAGGAGGACGCCGCGGGCTGGAGCGAGACGCGGCTGCGCCAGCGGCTGGCCGACGAGGCGCACCGGCCGTTCGACCTGGCGCAAGGACCGCTGCTGCGGGTCAGCGTCTGGCACCGCGCCCCGGGCGGCACCGTCCTCGTCCTCGCCGTCCATCACATCGTCGCGGACTTCTGGTCGCTGGGCATCTTCCTCCGCGAGCTTGGAACCCTCTACCGCGGAGGGGCGCTCCCGCCGCCGGCCGGCTCCCACCTCGACTTCCTGCGCTGGCAGGAGTCGCGCCTGGCGGGTGTGTCCGGCAAGGGCCTCGCGGACTACTGGCGGGGCATCCTGGAGCCGGCGGCACCGCCCCTCGACCTGCCCGCCGACCGGCCCCGGCCCCCGGTTCAGGCCTTTCGCGGCGGCTCGCGGTCGCTGCGGTTTGGCCGCGACCTGACGGAGCATCTGGGAGATCTCGGCCGGCGCGCCGGGGCCACCCGGTTCATGACCCTGCTGGCGGCCTTCGTCGCCCTGCTGCATCGCTTCAGCGGCCAGGAGGAGATGCAGATCGGGGCACCGGCCGCCGGCCGCGGCGCCCCCGGGCTGGCCGGGATGGTGGGGTACTTCGCCAACCCGGTCGTGGTCCGGGCGAGCCTCGCCGGCGATCCCACCTTCGGCGAGCTGCTGGCGCGCGTGCGCGACGCGGCCATTGCGGCGTTCGCCCACCAGGACTATCCGTTTCCGCTGCTCGCCGAGCGGCTTGGCGGTCGCCGGGACCCCAGCCGCTCGCCGCTCTTCGACGCACAGCTCGTGTTCTACCGCGAGGCCGCCGGCGCGCCCGGGCTGGGCGGTTTCGCTCTCGGCCTGGCCGGCGCGCGCCTCGATCTGGGGGGCGGCCTCGCGCTCGAGTCGATCGAGCTGCCGCGGCGGATCGCCCAGCTCGATCTGAGCCTGCTGGCGGCCGAGATCGACGGCGCGCTGGCCGCCTCCCTCCAATACGATGCCGCGCTGTTCGACGCGGCCACCGCCGAGCGTATGCTGGCCTGCCTGCGCACGCTGGCCGCGGCTGCCGCCGGCCGCTCGTCGCTGCCGGTCTCGCGGCTGCCTTTGCTGGACGAGGCCGCCAGGCACCAGGTGCTCTGGGGCTGGAACGACAGCGCCGACAGCGCCGACAGCAGGCAGGCGGCGCCCGCCGCCGCCTACGTGCTCGACAGGCACCTGGCGCCGCAGCCGCCCGGCGTGCCGGGCGAGCTGCTGCTGGCCGCCGCCGGCCTTGCCCCCGGCGACCTCGGACGCCCGGACCTGACGGCGGAGCGCTTCATCCCCGATCCCTACGCCGGTGCGCCGGAAGGCGGCCGTCTCTACCGCACCGGCGACCTGGCGCGCCGGCGCGCCGACGGCAGCCTGGAGCTCCTCGGCCGCATCGACCGGCAGGTGAAGGGCCGCGGCCTGCGCATCGAGCCGGCGGAGATCGAGGCCGGCGACGAGGCGGCGACCGCCACCCGCGCGGCGCCGCGCACCGAGACAGAGAAGCTCCTGGCACGCCTCTGGGTCCAGGTCTTGCCGGCATTCAGCTGGACCGGTGCCGGCTCCCGGGCCAGCGCCGACGCGGACCCGGAGGTCTCGATCGCCGCCGACGACGACTTCTTCGCTCTCGGCGGCCATTCGCTGATCGGCGCGCGGATGCTGGCCAGGCTGCGCGACCTCACGGGAGTCGAGCTGCCGCTCCGCACCCTGTTCGAGGAGCCGACCCTCGCCGGTCTGGCCCGCCGGGTCGAGGCGGCCGGCGCCGTCGTCGCATCTCCGTCCCCGACCCAGGGCGCAGCAGCCCCGTCTCCGTCCCAGGGCGCATCTCCATCCCCGACCCAGGGCGCATCTCCATCCCCGACCCAGGACGCAGCCCCGTCGCCGTCCCAGGGCGCAGTTGCAGCCCCGTTCCCGGCCGCCCTGCCGGCGTCCGTCGGCGGCGCCGGCACCCCGCTTTCGCACGCGCAACGCCGGCTCTGGTTCCTGGCACAGCTCGCGCCCGAGCTCGCGGCCTACAACATCGCGGGCCTGGTCGCCGCCGACGGCCCTCTCGACGCCGCGGCGCTTTCCTGGGCGCTGGACGAGCTGGTGCGCCGCCACCAGGTCCTGCGCACCCGTTTCACACCGCCGCCTGCCGGCGCCGCCGAGCCGCTGCAGGTGGTCCTGCCGCCTTCCCCTCTGCCGCTGCCGGTCGTCGATCTCGCGGCGCTGCCGCCGCCGGAGCGGCAGCGCGAGGCGGCGCGCATCGCCGGGGCAGGGGCGCGCCGGCCTTTCGATTTCGCCGCCGGCCGGCCGCTCCGCACGGAGCTGCTGCGCCTCGCGCCCCAGCGCCACCAGCTGCTGGTGACGCTGCATCACCTGGTTTCGGACGGCCGCTCGCACGAGATCGTCCTCGAAGAGCTGGCGGCCCTCTACGCCGCGCGGATCGCGGGCGCCCAGCGGTCCATGCTGCCGGAGCTGCCCCTCCAGTACTCCGACTGGGCAGCGTGGGAGCGGCAACGGCTGACCGGCGAGCGGCTCGCGGAGGAGCTGGCCTACTGGCGGCGCCGCCTTGCCGGCCTGCCGCCGCGCCTGGAGCTGCCCGCCGACCGGCCGCGGCCGCCGCGCGAGACCTGGCGCGGCGGGGAAGCCCCGTTGCGGGTGGACGCGGAGGTCGTCGCGCACCTCGAAGCGGCGGGACGTGGCCGCCGCGCGACGCTGTTCATGACCTGCCTCGCGGCCCTCCAGGCGCTGCTCCATCGCTACACCGGCCAGCAGGACCTGCTGATCGGCACGCCGGTCGCCAACCGCCAGGCGCCCGGCGCCGACCGGCTGGTCGGGTTTTTCGCCAACACCCTGGCGATGCGCGGCGATCTCTCCGGCCCTCGCCTGCGTTTCGGCGAGCTGCTCGAACGGGTGCGCGAGGCGGTGCTGCAGGACCTGGCCCACCAGGAGATGCCGTTCGAGCGGCTTGTGGAGGAGCTGGCGCCGCGGCGCGCCGGCGACCGGTCGCCGCTGTTGCAGGTGGTGCTGGCCCTGCAGGCCGCGCCGCTGCCGCGAACGGAGGCGGCCGGTCTCGCGCTGGCGCCCGCGCCGCTCGGGACCGGCACAGCGAAGTTCGACCTGACCTTCGTGCTTACCGCCGTCGGTGCCGCCGGCGCCGCTGGCGCCGCCGGCGCCGCTGGCGCCGACGGCGCCAGGCCGCGCCTGGAAGGAGTCCTGGAGTACCGGCGCGACCTCTTCGATGCGGCCACCGCGGCGCGCCTCGCCGGGCACTGGCAGGTGCTGCTGGGCGGCCTCGCCGCCACTGTCGCCACCGTCGCCGATGTCGCCCATGCCGCCCATGTCTCCGATATCGCGGGTGTCGCCGCTGCCGATCCCTATCTCGACGAGCTGCCCCTGCTCGCCGCCGCCGAGCGCCATCAGCTGCTGACCGAGTGGCGGGCGGCGCCCGCCGCCTACCCGCGCGAGAGCTGCGTGCACGAGCTTTTCGCCGCCCAGGCCCGGTTTCGGCCGCAAGCCGTGGCCGTCTCGTTCGGCGACCAGCGGCTGACCTACGAGGAGCTCGACCGGTTGTCCAGCCAGACCGCCCGGCGGCTGGCGCGGCTGGGCGCGGTGAGCGAGGCACGGGTGGCGATCTGGATCGAGCGCTCGCTCGAGATGGTGGTGGCGCTGCTGGCGGTGCTCAAGTGCGGCGGCGCCTACGTGCCGCTCGATCCGGGCTGGCCGCGCCGGCGCCTGGAGCTCGTCCTTGCCCAGACCGGCGCGCGGCTGCTGGTGTCGAAGGAGCGCCGCCTGCGGGACCTGCCCGCCGGGCTGCTCGACGGCGGCATCCAGGTGCTCTGCCTGGACGGAGTGCTGGCGGAGCCCGCGGAGATCACGGACGAGGCATGTACGGGCGAGGAGCGGGCCGCGCCGGTCGAGCCCGAGAACCTGGCCTATGTCATGTTCACCTCCGGCTCGACCGGGCAGCCCAAGGGCGTCGCCGTCACCCATCGCGGCATCGTCCGCCTGGTGCGCGAGAGCTCGTTCGCCGACTTCGGTCCAGACCAGGTCCACCTGCAGCTGGCGCCGCTCGCCTTCGACGCCTCCACCTACGAGATCTGGGCTCCGCTCCTCAACGGCGGCCGCCTGGCGGTTTTCCCGCCGCGCCTGCCCGATCTGCGGGAGCTGGGCGCCGAGCTGGAGAGCCAGGGTGTCACGACGCTGTTCCTGACCACCGGCCTCTTCCACCAGGTGGTCGAGAGCAACCTGGGAAGCCTGCGGCGTCTCGATCAGCTGCTCACCGGCGGCGAGGCCCTGTCGGGACCGCATGCCCGCCGGGCGCTGGCCGAGTTGCCGGAGGTCGCCCTGGTCAATTGCTACGGCCCGACCGAAATCACGGTCATCGCGACCTGCCACGCCCTGCGCTCCGCCGCGGAGCCGCCGCAGTCAGCCGGCACGGTGCCGATCGGCCGGCCGATCGCCAATACCTCGGTCCAGGTCCTGGACCGTCACGCCCGTCCGGTTCCCGCCGGGGTGCCCGGCGAGCTGCTGGTCGGCGGCGACGGCCTGGCGCGCGGCTACCTCGGCCGGCCGGACCTCACGGCGGAGCGCTTCGTTCCCGATCCCCGCGGCGGCGGCTCTCGCCTCTACCGCACTGGCGACCTGGCGCGGTGGCTGCCGGACGGCGTGCTGGACTTCCTGGGGCGCATCGATCAGCAGGTCAAGATCCGCGGCTTCCGCGTCGAGCCTGGCGAGGTGGAGGCGGCTCTGGCGCGCCTGCCCGGCGTCGGCGACTGCGCCGTGATGGTGCGCGAGGACCAGCCGGGCGACC
>DATKFK010000179.1:0-2902 GCA_035544375.1 Thermoanaerobaculia bacterium | reverse complement strand
CGCCACCTCCCCCAGGACGTCGCGGCGACGCTCGGCGCGGTGGTGCAGGCGGTCGCCGGCGCCTATCCGGGCCTGGTGGCGCCCGGGACCGGCGAGCGGCCGCTGGGGCGGCGATTCGTCGACGACACCAAGGTGACCGACCACCACGCCATCCTGCCCACGACCACCGTGGCGGATGGTCTGTACGGCGACGAGCGGCGGCTCTACGACCTGATCTGCCGCCGCCTCCTCGCCGCCTGGCACGACGATCACGTCACCTCGACCACCACGGTGATCACCGCCGTGACGTCGCGGGACGGCAAGCCGCCTGAGCAGGGCGCCGCGAGCATGGTCGGCGCGACCGACCCGGGAGAGCCGGTGATCGACCGCTACGTCAGCACCGGTACGGTCGTCGAGCAGCTCGGTTGGAAGGTTCTCGATCCCGAGCCGCGCCCGGCGCCGGGGCATCCTGGCGGCAGCTCGGACGAGGCCGGCGCGGCGCCAGGCCTAGCCGGCGGCCTTCCGGCAGGCAAGGGCGGTGCGGGCGAGCCGGGCGAGGGCGCCGCCGGCCGGACCGCCGGCGCCGGAGCTGCCGAGACGCAGGTGCTGCCGGCGGGGTTGGCGGCCGGGCAGCGGCCGGCGGTGCTCGGCGCCGAACCGGTGGCCGGCAAGACCCGGCCGCCGCGGCGGTTCACCGAGGCGACGCTGCTGACGGCGATGGAGACCGCGGGGCGGACGCTCGAGGACCGGGAGCTCTCGGAGGCGATGAAGGACTCCGGGCTCGGCACGCCCGCGACCCGCGCCGAGATCATCGAGACCCTGCTGCGCCGCGTCTACATGGAGCGCCACGGCAAGGCGCTGGCGGCGACCGACAAGGGAGTGCGCCTGATCGAGCTGGTGCATCCCCAGGTGAAGAGCCCGGAGATGACCGGCCGGTGGGAGGCCCAGCTCAAGCGCATCGAGCGCGGCCAGGGCGAGCTCGGCGCCTTCATGTCCGGGATCGAGAGCTACGTGCGGGAGGTGGTGGCGGGCGTCTTCGCCGCGCCAGGTGGGCCGGCGGCCATCCTCGACTCGCCAGGAAACAACGGCGGCGCGCCGCCGGGCCGCGGCGGCATCGCCAGTGCCCCCGCCCCCGGCCGGCCCGCGGCGCCGGTGCCCGACCGGCCGGCGGCGCCGATGCCCGACCGGCCTGCGGCGCCGATGCCAGACCAGCCTGCGGCTTCGGTGCCCCACCGGCCTGCGGCTCCGATACCCGACCGGCCTGCGGCTCCGGGCACCGGCGAGGCGCCGCGACGCCCCATTGCCGCCGCCGGGCCTGGCCGCCCGCCGGCGCCTCCCTTCCAGCCCCGGCTCAGCTTCTCGCCGTCGCCGCCGGCGACCGCCGGTCCGTCACGGACGCCCGCCGCCGCGGTGGACACGCGGCCTACGCCGGCTCCTGGTCCAGCGGGACCGCCGCCAGGACCGGCAAGCGCACCGCCGCCGGCCGGTGCCGGCGGTGTCACGGGCTTGCGCGGCGGCCTGGGTTTCCGCGGCGGCGCGGTGGTGCCGCCGGCGGCCGGGCGGCCAATGCCGGCCGGGGTGCCCGCGCCAGCCGCCAACGACTTGCAGCGGGTTGCCGGCGAGCCGTCCGAGAGGCTCGGCGAGCTGCTGCGGTCGGCGTTCCGCCTGACGGCGTTCCGGCCGTTCCAGGAGGCGGTCTGCCGGACCGTCACCGCCGGCCGCGATGCGCTGCTGGTGATGCCGACCGGCGCCGGCAAGTCGCTCTGCTACCAGCTGCCCGGCATCGCCCGTGGCGGCACGACCCTGGTGATCTCGCCGCTGATCGCCCTGATGGAGGACCAGGTCGCCAAGCTCTGCGCCCTCCGCCTGCGGGCCGAGCGCATCCACTCCGGCCGCGACCGCGCCGACTCGCGCCGCGTGTGCTCGCTGTACCTCGAAGGGCGGCTCGACTTCCTGTTCATTGCTCCCGAGCGGCTCAGCGTGCCCGGCTTCCCCGAGCTCCTCGCCCGCCGCCCGCCGACCCTCGTCGCGGTCGACGAGGCGCACTGCATCTCGCAGTGGGGCCACGACTTCCGGCCCGATTACCGGATGCTGGGGCAGCGCCTGCCGCAGCTCCGTCCGGCGCCGGTGATGGCGCTCACCGCCACCGCCACGCCGCTGGTCCAGGACGACATCGCCAGCCAGCTCGGCCTGCAGGCGCCGGCCCGCTTCATCCACGGTTTCCGCCGCACCAACATCGCGGTCGAGGTCGCGGAGCTGAGGCCCTCCGGCCGCCGCCAGGCGGTGCGCTCGGTGCTGGCCGACGCGGCGCGCCGGCCGGCGATCGTCTATGCTCCGACGCGCAAGGAGGCGGAGGCGCTCGGCCTCGAGCTCGGCGCCGAGATGCCGGCCGCCGCCTATCACGCCGGCATGACCGCGGCCGCCCGCGACCGGGTGCAGGCAGACTTCCAGGCCGGGCGGCTCGAGGTGATCGTGGCCACGATCGCCTTCGGCATGGGGATCGACAAGGCGGACATCCGCACCGTCATCCACACCGGTCTCCCCGGCAGCCTGGAAGGGTATTACCAGGAGATCGGCCGCGCCGGCCGCGACGGCCTGCCATCGCGGGCGATCCTGCTCTATTCCTTCGCCGACCGCCGCACCCACGAGTTCTTCCACGGCCGCGACTATCCGGAGACCCACGTCCTCGACGAGATCTGGCGCGCGCTGAGCGCCGAGCCGCAGCCCATCGACCGGCTGCGCCGCCGGCTCGGCCTCGACGAGGAGGTGTTCGACAAGGCGTTCGAGAAGCTGTGGATCCATGGCGGCGCCCGTGTCGACGCCGAAGAGCAGGCGACGCGGGGGGACAGCGGCTGGCAGGCGACCTACGCGGCGCAGCGCGAGCACAAGCTCGGCCAGCTCGCCCAGATGGCGCGGCTGCCGG
>DATKFK010000178.1:0-4102 GCA_035544375.1 Thermoanaerobaculia bacterium | reverse complement strand
CGCACTGGCTGGAACGCCTTTCATTGCAACCACTTGCGTAGAAGAATCGAAAGGAAGTCCGGACTAGGACGGGATCTCCTGCGCCCCCGGCGTGTGGAAGATCGACGCCTCGAGAGGACCAACCCCTCGGAGCTCACCTTGGCCGTGCCGAGCCGCTGCCTGCGCCGAGGGCTCGAACTCGCGGGCCAGCTGCTCGGGATCTCGGCCCGCCCGGACCAGCTCGTGGTGCGGCGCACCGGCTCCGACTCTACGGCCTGCACGCCGAGAGGACGGAGCTGGTCGCCGAGTACCGCATGACGGTCGAGGGCGCCTAGGTGCCCGCGACAAGGCGCACAACTGGCGCGCTGGCGCCTCTCGCCTCCCAGCCACACGGCACGATCGGACCGTTAGATATGAGAAGACCGAAAGGAGGTCGATCATGTCGATGCTGTCTACTCGACGCCGGCCGGCGGCGGCACTCCCGCGGGCTTCCTGGCTGGCTGCCGCGATTCTCCTCACCTTGACCCCATCGGGCGCGGCCCGGGCCGCCGGCGCGGATGCGCTCGACGTGCCGCATGGCGCTCCTCCCGAGCTGCGCGAGGCAGATCCGCGCGAGCGCGCCAAGTACTGGCGCGAGCGCATGGGCAACGTCACTCCGGAACGGCTGCGCGAGATCGTGGCGAGCGCCCGGCGGCTGAAGGCCGCCGACTCACTGCCGGCCAGCGGCGTGGCGCGGGAGGAGGGCAAGGCGCTCGTGCCCGGCGGTTCCTGGCGCGCGATGGGCCCGAAGCCGATCATGGTGCAGGGCTGGACCTACGCCGGGAGGGTGACCAGTATCGCCGTCGATCCGGTCGTCCCCTTGACACTGTTCGCCGGCGGGGCCAACGGCGGGGTCTGGCTGAGCACCGACGGCGGCGGCACCTGGCAGCCCATGAGCAACGAGGGCTCCCAGCCCAGCCTGGCGATCGGTTCGATCGCCGTCGATCCTACCAATCACAACGTGGTCTATGCCGGAACGGGTGATCCGGACCAGCTCAACGGGCCGCGGCCGGGCGCGGGTGTGATCAAATCGACCGACGGCGGCGCGACCTGGTCGCTGCCGGTCGCGGATTCTTGCGGCACCGCTCCCACCCAGCGCCTGCTTGCCTCGACGGCCGGCACCCTGTGGCTCGCTTGCAGCGCCGGCCTCTTCCGCTCAACCGACGGCGCCGCGACCTGGACCAGGCTCAATGGCGCCAACTCCGGTTTTGCCGGCCGAACGCCGGTCCGGGACGTCGCCGCCTCAGCCGACGGCCACCTGCTCTACGCGGCGGTCGCGGGCATCGGCCTCTATCGCTCCACCAACTCGGGCGCGAGCTGGGCGCAAGTCGCGACCGGTCTGCCCGCGGCAAGTGCCTGGAGCTATCGCGCGCGTATCGCGATCGCCCCCTCGAACTCGAACGTGGCCTACGTCGTTCTCGATACGGTCAACGAAGACGTGGCCGGCAGCATCTACTTCACGGCCGACGGCGGCAACACCTGGGCACCTACGGCCACCAACAGCGTGGCGGGCACGACCTACGGCGGATACAACCTGGACATCGCCGTCGATCCCTTCTCCCCGGGGCTGGTCTACGTCGCCGCGCTCAATCTGACCTACACGACCGGCGGCACGACCGGCGGGGGCTGGAACCAGGTCGCGTCGGCGGTCCAGGGCCACGTCGACCAGCACGCGATCGCCTTCCCGCCCTGCTCGGCCTCGCCCTGCTCGCTCTACCTCGGCAACGACGGCGGCATCTTCTATCTCCCGGGCGGCGAGTCGGCCAGTTTTGCGAACAGCCTCAACGGCGGCCTGACGCTGGCCCAGTTCGAGGGGGGAGATCTCGGGATCGATTTCCTGAGCGACACCCGCGCCCTTGGGGGCACACAGGACAACGGCGCCGAGGTGTTCGTCTACGGAACCGGGAGCAGCCCGCTCGAGTGGGACGTCCGCTTGTTTAACAACTGGTTCACCGACGCCGGCTTCTCCTACCTGGGCCAGACCGCCGCCGACCGCAGCCTCGCCTACTCCGAGCCCCAGACCTACCCTTCCGGAGCCACCTTCTCGTGCGCGGACTTCTGCTCGGGACCGTGGGAAAGCGGTGACGGCGCCGCCTCGTTCAGCCCGCTCGCCGCCAGCTTGCAGGGTCACGGCGGCTCCTTCTACCCCTTCTACACCGTCGATCGCGGCAACGAGCAGCACTTGGCGCTCGGGGTTGACTTCAACGTCTATGAATACACGCCGAGCACCGGCTGGTACGCGAGCAGCGGGCCGGTCTTTGCCTCGACTCCCACAGCCATTGCCATCGCGCCGTGCGCCGGCAACGTGATCCATGGCGCCTTCTACAGCGACGAGTACACGACGACCGGCGGCAATGCCGGCCTGCAATCGACATGGGTCCACGGCAAGGGACTGCCCGGTGCCGCCACCTCCACCACCAATGGCATGCAGATCAACTCGATCACCGTCGACTGCTCGGACCCCCTGCTCAACTCCGGGCTCGCCTATCTCACCGGCACGCTGCTTCCCTGCTCGACGACCTGCGCGGCCAGCGGGCCGCTGGCGGTCTTCAAGACCACGAACACCGGTAGGCGCTGGTCCAACATCTCCGGCAACTTGCCCCAGGGCCTGCCGGTCTACAGCGTCGTCACCTACCTCGCCGGCACCACCCGGGTGCTGGTCATCGGCACAGAGGCCGGAGTGTATTTCTCGACCAACGAGGGCACGACCTGGACGCAGGGCAACTCGGGCCTTCCCAACGTGGCGGTGACTGGCCTCGCGCTCGACGGCGACCACGCCGCCATCGCCGCGTTCACGTATGGGCGGGGGGCCTTCTATGCCAACCTGACCGGCGGGCCGAACCCGTTCTGAGGAGGTGAGATCACGTTGCAGGCTTACGGAAAAGGATGGCGATCAGTCCGGCCGCACCGCGAGGGTGTACTCGCGGAACGGCGTCGTGGAGTCCCGCGCGTAGAGGCGCAGCCCGTAGTCGCCGGGTTGCAGCCAGCGGCTCGGCACGGCCACGGTGAGCTCCGAGGGGCCGGTCCTCTCGAGGCCGCCGATCTTCCAGACGCCACCCGGCTGGCCCTGGTGCGAGATCTCCAGCCTGTAAGGCGGGCCGGGGTCCGTTGCGAGCTCGATCAGGAGCAGCAGATACGGCGAACGAGCCGGGCGCGGGATGGCGATGGGCGTGCCGCGCTCCGTCTCCCGCGGCTGTAGCAGGAGGAACGGCAGGTTGGTGAGCAGCCCTGGTGATTGGCCGCTGGTGTCCGCTTCCCGTCCGAGGGCGGCGATCCGCTGCTGATCGCCGCGGCGGGTGGCCGCTGTCCGCTCGATCTCGCCGCGGTAGCGCTCGGCCTCGGCTCTGGCCGCACGCGCCCCCGCCTCCTTGTGGCGGAGAGCCCCTCTGAGCAGCTGACTCTCCTGCACCAGCCGGCCGAGTTCCCGCCGCTGCCAGAGCAGCGCCGCGCCCGCACCGATCGCGATGAGCAACAAAATGGCCGCGGCCAGCGGGTACAGCCAGCTCCTCGGCGGTGGCGGCAAGCGAGCCTCACTGCGCTCTCCGCTCGCCACCACGGCAGCGGCGGTCGCATGACCGTCCATGGCCGCCGTGAGAGCGGCGTGCGCCGGCGCGACGATTTCTTCGACCCAGTCCTGGTACTCCCGATCAGCCCCGTGCTCGCTGGTCTGGAGATCAATCGGCTCCTGGTTGAGCTCGCGGTGGCGGTGGAGAGCGCGAGCGACGACGTCCGCTCCGACGACGCCGCTGCGCAGCTCCGGGTCGAGATCGCCAGCCGCGATCCAGGCCCCGAAGCGGCAGCGCAGGCTCAAACGCCCCGAACCGGCGGTCGCGGGGACCGCGAGATCACCGCTGCCCAGGATGGGGCTGGCATCGGCGAGGAGGACGAGGAGGCGCTCCGGCCGCCGCCGGTCGCGCTCGACGACCAGCCACTCGACCGGGAAGTCGCGCGTGGCGCGGCAGACGAAGAGGTCGCCGGGGGCCGGCGCCTCTCGGCGGCGGCGGTCGAGCTCAGCGGCGGCGAGACGGCTTCGCGCCAGCGCCCGCTCCACCCCTTCGCCGCTGCGATCCATGGCCTCGGTCTC
>DATKFK010000177.1:0-2288 GCA_035544375.1 Thermoanaerobaculia bacterium | reverse complement strand
GGGATTGACGATCTGGCCGGTGATCAGCGGCCGGGTGGAGGCGCTCGTGCCTGGCTGCGCCTGGCCGAATTCCCAGCGGATGCGGGTGACGTACTCGCCGGCGCCCAGGCCCGGGGGCGGGGCGGTGAGCGTGGTGTTGGTGGTGGCGTTCGGCGAGCTGCCCCACAGGGTGAAGACGCCGGGCGCGGTGTTCTTCTCGTAGCTCACCTGGACGCCCACGCCGGCCGCGAAGTCGCTCGCGCCGTTGTAGGCGCCGGTCGTGACGCTGGCGAGCTGCAGCTGGATCGGCAGCGTGTCGACGACGGTCATCGTGTCCAGCGGGACGTTGCCGTTGTCGGAGGGCGCAAGGTCGTAGCTGAAGGTCTGGTCGAGGGTCGGCGGGTTGGGGCTGCCGCCGTTGACGCTCTTGCCCATGCCCGCGCTCGGGTTTGGCACGAACGTCGTGACCGGATGGGTGATCTGCCCGGTCCCCAGGCTCTGCGGCGAGCCGCCGAGCGGCGTGGCGGTGGCGGTGAAGCTGTTGGTGACGTTGGTGCCGCTGGTGAAGGTGGCGCTCGGGAAGGTGACGTTGACCAGGACGTCGCAGGTTCCTCCGGCGCCGAGCGGCACGGAGCAGGGGCTGGTCCAGGCGACCGTGGCCGGGGTGGTGCCGTCGCAGCCCGGCTCGCAATCGGCGGCCGGCGAGGCGCTGTTGAACACGGCGCCGGCGGGCAGGGTGTCCACGACCGGGCCGACGCTCGTCAGCTCGAGGTCGCCGCCGCCGTTGCCCACCGCGATGCGCAGCCGGTACTGCACCGGCATGTCGAGGTTGGCCGGCGAGGACGTCAGGGTCTTCTGCAGCGTCGCCTGCAACGACGCCGTGGCGGTGACGGTGACCGGCGGGGTGGTGAAGGTGCCGGGAGTGGCGCCCAGGTTGATGGCGTCGGCGGTGTTGGTCGCCACCGTGCCGTTGGCGGTCGAGCCGTTGGGGAAGCGGACGTCGATCAGGAGGTCGCCGCTGTTGCCGGCCGGCAGCGGGCTGTTCATCACGAACTGCACCTGGGTGCGGCCGGAGCCCATGAAGTTGGGCGTCACGTTGATCGCCGCCACGTCGGCGGCCGGGCTGGCCGGCACGGTCGAGACGAACTGCAATGTCGCCGGCAGGAGGTCGACGACCTGCGCGTTGAGGCATGGCCCCGAGGTGCTGCTGCAGTTGTAGGTCAGGCGATACCCGAAGGTCTGGCCGGTCGGTTGCATGTTGCCGGCGCCGACCTGCACCGCCGACTTGAGCAGCGGTTGCGCCGCGGCATTGGGGGTGGCGACTCCGAGACAGGCGGGCGCCAAGACGCTGACGTACAGCGCACACAGGTACAGCCTCGACATGCAACGACCTCCAGGATCGGCCGCGGGCCTGGGGGCCGGCAGCGAGACGTTGAGTAGCCCCGTTTGAGCGGGCCCACCTTAGCCAAAGCGGACGGCTCGCGCAAGGGGCCTTGTGCAGGTCGTGCCGCCTGCCGCAGACGCCGGTCGCGCCGATCGCGCGCCGGCTAGCGGGGCACCGAGGAGCGGGCCGGGCGGGCGGGGCCGGGGGCGGGCGCCGCGGCGAGGTCGCTCTCGCCCAGGTACCAGCGCGGCCGCGGCTGCCACACCAGGCCCAACGTGCCGGCCGCGTTCATGACGTGGGCCATCGCCTCCTCGGGCGAGTCGGTCAAGAACAGGCGCTCGACGTCCACCGGCGAGATGGTGCTCTCGGGGATCATGCTCCGCTTGAACAGCTCGACCAGGGGCTGCCAGAAGTCGACGCCCATCAGCACCACCGGGAAGTCGCGGATCTTGCCGGTCTGGATGAGCGTCGCGGTCTCGAAGATCTCGTCCATCGTGCCGAAGCCTCCCGGCAGCACCACGAAGGCATAGGAGTACTTGACCAGCATCATCTTGCGGACGAAGAAGTAGTGGAACTCGAGCCAGAGGTCGAGGTAGTCGTTGTGCTTCTGCTCCTGCGGCAGGACGATGTTGCAGCCGACCGAGCGCGCGCCGGCGTCGCGGGCGCCGCGGTTGGCGGCCTCCATGATCCCGGGGCCGCCGCCGGTCATGACGGTGAAGCCCGCCTTGCCGAGCCGCCGCCCCATCTCGCGCGCCAGGTCGTAGTAGCGATGGTGCTCGCCGAAGCGCGCCGAGCCGAACACCGTGACGCAGGGGCCGACGAAGTGCAGGGCGCGGACGCCGCGGACGAAGTCCGAGCCGATCCGGAACAGCCGGGCCATCTCCGAGGAGCGCGGCTGCGGGCCGCGCAGGAAGACCCCCTCCTC
>DATKFK010000176.1:0-3124 GCA_035544375.1 Thermoanaerobaculia bacterium | reverse complement strand
ATCCCGGCGCTGCTGGGTCGATCGGCGCCGAGCGCCTGCGGCGCGCCGGCCTGGCCGTGCCGGAGCCGGTGTTCCCGTCGCCCGAGCGCCGTCTCTACGATCGCCTGGCGAGCGACGACTCCGACAGCGCGCACTCCCACTACAACGCCCTGATCCGCCGCCTGGTCAGCTGCGAGCGCGCGCTCGAATGCGCCGGCCGCTAGATCGCGAACGCCTGTTGCTGTTCCTGCGCGCCCTCGCCGCCGAGGCGCCAGGCGAGACCCGCCTGTACCTGACCGGCGGCGCCACCGCCCTGCTGCTGGGGTGGCGGGCCAGCACCATCGACGTCGACGTCAAGCTCGAGCCCGAATCCGACCGCCTGCTGCGCGCCATCCCCGCGCTCAAGCAGCGCCCGGAGCTGAACGTCGAGCTAAGGTCATCGCCGGGCGATTTCATCCCCGAGCTGCCCGGTTGGCGCGACCGCTACCCGGCGATCGATCCGGCCGCTTTCCGGAGCGCGGTCGAAAAGGCGACCGTGGCAGTGACGTAACCGGTCGCGCAGCGTTGACGGGCCTGCCGAAAGCTGCGAGACTGAAATGAAGGCAGGAAGGCAGCCCGCGGACGCGCACCGAGGACATCGGCCATGGAATACTTCCGAGAAGCCTTCACCGATCACGAACGATCCATCCTGGAAAGGTATTTCACTTCTGTCGACGGTCCGGTCTTCGCCCTGATCGATCTGCCGGAGGTCGTGCGGACCGCGCTTTTCGCGCGCTACAGCCGCTCCGCCAAATCCATGCGCCGCCTCTTTCTCGACGAGTTCGCCGGCAGGCTCGACGAAACTTCCAACCTGCAAGACCCTGGCGAGCCGGCCGCCGGCGGCGACGTCGACACGGCGCGCGCGAGCGGCCTTTTCGATCGCATTTTCACCGAGTACGGCGATGACTCGGTGGCGCAATTGGGCGGCGCTCACGTCGCCTGCGAGCAGGCGTCGAATATCCTTACCAAGATCTTGGAAAGAGGCCGTCTCGCGTCTTACCTGGAGCAGAGCACGCGCTACATTTACTTCGACAAGCCGCTGGGGGGAGCCTACCGTTACGGCGTCCCCGCCGAGATCGCGGCCCGCGGCATGACGCAACAGTACCGCGAGACCATGGACATGCTTTTCCGCACCTACAGCGAGCTGGTCCCGCCGCTCTCCGATCATTACGGCAGCCTGGTGCCGCGGCCGGCCCAGGTCACGGACGTCGCGTGGCGCGCTTCGATCCGAGCGCGGGTCTGCGACGATCTGCGCGGGTTGCTGCCCGCCTCGACCCTCTCGAACGTCGGCATCTACGCCTCGGGGCAGGCGTTCGAGGCGCTGATCATCAAGATGCGGTCCCATCCCCTGGCGGAGGTGAAGGCGTACGCCGAGATGCTGCTGACCGAGCTGCGCAAGGTGATCCCGTTCTTCGTCAAGCGGGTGGACATCCCGGATCGCGGCCGGCGCTGGAGCGCCTACTTCGCCGAGATCGACGAGCGCATGAAGGCAGCGAGCGCTTTTCTCGAGCAACATTCCGGCGCGGAGGAACGACCGGAAGTCCTGTTGACGGAATGGGACCCGGCTGCCGAGGTGAAGCTCGCCGCCGCCGCCCTCTACGGTTACTCGCAGTTGCCCGACGACCAATTGCTGTCGATCGCGCAAGGCATGACGGGCGACGCGCGCCGCGACCTCATCAGGACCTATTGCGGCGACCGCAAGAACCGCCGGCATCGGCCCGGGCGCGCGATGGAGCGGGCCGTCTATCGCTTCGACGTCGTCGCTCCCTACAGCGTGTTCCGCGATCTCCAGCGGCATCGGCTGCTGACGATCGAATGGCAAACCCTGTCGACTCTCCATGGCTATGACGTTCCGGCCGGCGTCGAGGCCATCGGCGCCGTGGAACCGTGGCACCGGGCGATGGGCGAAGCGGCCGGTCTCCACGAGCAGCTGCAGCGCAGCGCGGGCAGGGAAGCGGCGCAATACGCCGTGCCGCTCGCCTGGAAGATCCGCTTCAATTGGCACGTCAACGCCCGCGAGCTGTTCCACATCCTCGAGCTGCGGACGCAGAGCGGCGGCGATCCCGCCTACCGCCGGATCTGTCAAGAGATCCACCGCCTGATCAGGGAGCAGGCCGGGCACGGCGCCATCGCGGATGCGATGAGCTTCGTGGACACCTCGGATTACGAGCTGGGGCGCCTGGATGGTGAGCGCCGCGCCGCCGAGCGGCTCGCGGTGCTCGAGACGCAGCGGCAAGGCCCCGGGTGAGTCAAGTCAAGCAGATGGCCGCCGTCACGCCGCCGGATCGCCAGCGCCGCACGTGAGTCGCGACCGATTCGCCTGGCTCCGGGCTGAGGCGATGTCTCAACCGACTTACCGAGTCCGTCGCAGACGGCGAATCCTCAATCGCTTTGCCGGGCTTGGCGATGGAGTGCCAGCAACTCATCGACTCCCAGCCGCTCGGCGCGCGCGTCGTCAGGCAGGCCCAGGGCGGCGAGCACCGTGCCGGCCCGCTCCTTCCCCCATCCGGCGGCCAGGGCGTTGCGCAGGGTCTTGCGGCGCTGTCCGAAGGCGAGGCGGACCGTGGCAAGGAAGCCGGGCATCTCGTCCTCGGGCAGCGGCGGCGGCCTGAGCTCGAACCCGATGTAGGCGCCCTCAACCTTCGGAGGTGGCCGGAAGCTGCCGCGGCGCACCCGTCCGAGCGGCACCGCCCGGGCCTGCGCGGCCACCAGCACGCTCAGCGAGCCGTAGGCGGCGTCCCCGGGCCTGGCGAGCAGGCGCTCCGCCACCTCGCGCTGCACCAGGAAGGCGGCGCGCGGCACCCGCCGGTGATGCGGCAGCAGCGCGCCCAGCAGCGCCGTGGCGATGTTGTAAGGCAGGTTCCCCGCCGCCAGCGTGGGCGCCGGCAGCCGTCCCCAGGGCAGGTCCAGCGCGTCCCCGACCACGATCGCCGGCGGCCCGCCGCTGCCGCTGCCCGCGGGGCTCGTGGTCCCCCATCCCGGCCATCCCGGCCATCCCGGCGATCGCCGGCAGCGCCGCCGCAGCTCCGCCGCCCAGGCGAGGTCCACTTCCCAGGCGAGGACCCGGGCGCCGGCGGCGAGCAGCTCGGCCGTGAGCACCCCTCCC